>JAUZPW010000280.1 GCA_030705725.1 Bacillota bacterium | reverse complement strand
TTATGAGCGGGCGATAGCCTGGTATGAGCTGATTTTTAAGCTCCTGATACCAAAGTGCGACACGGAAATGCACCTATACGAGCTAGGCGGATTTATACCATGCGTCGACCTTTGCTATTGCTATTTTAAGCTCGGGAAATTCCGGGAGGCTGTTGAATACAACGAGAGGGCGGCAGCTTTCAAGCCCGACAGCCCCATTATAGAGTATGACAGGCGAAAATTCAGGGAGGCCGGTATAATATGAACATAAGCTTATGCATGATCGTTAAGAACGAGGAAAAGACTCTCGGAAGATGCCTCGACTCCGTGCGTGATTTCGTCGACGAGATTATTATCGTCGACACGGGCTCCTCGGACGAAACAAAAAAGACTGCGCTAAAATATACGGATAAAATATACGATTTCGAGTGGGCGGACGATTTTTCAAAGGCCAGAAATTATTCGTTTTCAAAAGCCGCGATGGAATATATCATGTGGCTCGACGCGGACGACGTTCTTTTAGAGGAGGACAGGGAAAAGTTCAAAAAACTTAAGCGGGACTTTGACCCGGCTTTTGACGTCGTTATGATGAAATACATAGTCGGCGGGAACGAGGGGGGGCTTCCGCCGTGCGTTTTTATGCGCGAAAGGCTTCTTAAAAGATCAAAGGGATTTACGTGGCACGACCCAATCCACGAGTATATACTCCTTGACGGGAAAATCCTCGACACCGATATTTGCGTCACTCATATGAGCCTGCACAAAAGGTCGGACAGAAATCTAAAAATATTCGAAAAGATGATAACCGAGGGGAAAAAACTGTCCGACCGGAATCTTTTCTATTACGCAAGAGAGCTGTTCATAAACAGGCGTTTCGCGGAGGCTATTGAGTATTACAACCGTTTTTTAGACACGCGGGGCGGACTGCCGTCGAATTATATGGACGCGAGCATGGATCTTGCGGGCTGCTACCGGTTCTTAAACGACGACAAGAATGTGCTTAAGGCCCTTCTCAGAAGCTTTGAGCACGATCCCCCGAGAGCGGAGATATGCTGCCAGATAGGTTTTTTTTATAAGCAGAAAAGAGACTTTAGCAGCGCTATATTCTGGTACGATCTGGCGAGCAAAATCAAAAAGCCGTCCGGCACATGGGGTTCCGTCATAAACGACTATTACGATTTTATTCCGAACGCGGAGCTCTCGGTCTGCTATTTTAAGACAGGGAACCTTGAAAAGGCGATTTACTACAATGACGTGGCTTCGGGCTTTAAGCCCGAGGACGAGACGGTGAAACAAAACGCGGTTTATTTTAATTCGTTAAAAAAAGGCTCCGCGGACAGGGATAAAATCAGAGTGCTTATCGGAAGCCCGGTATATCAGAAGCCGCCCATTCTTGCGGCCTTTCTCGAATCTTTAGGCCGGCTATCAAAAGAAACGGTTTCGCTTGACTTTATATTCGTCGACGACAACGCCGAGGAAGAATCGGGAAAGCTTTTGAGGAAGTTTTGCAGTGAAACGGGAAATGCCGTTATTCTGGAAGGGGAAAAGCAGAAGAGCTACGTCTGCGACGATGTTACCCACAGGTGGAACAGCAACCTGGTGTTAAAGGTGTTGAAATTCAAAAACGTAATTATTGAGCGCGCTTTGAGCGGAAACTACGATTACCTGTTTCTGATCGATTCCGACATTCTGGTTCACCCCAAGCTTATCGAACACCTGATAAGCCTGCGCAAGGATATTGTTTCCGAAGTGTTCTTCACAAAATTCCGCCCCGAAGAAATCGCTGCGCCGAACGTCTGGATGTTCGACCAGTACGATCTGGCGCCGAGAGATTTCGGGGAAAGCCTGTCGGAGGAGGAAAGGCTAAGGCGCACGCATCAGTTTATCAATATGCTTAAAACGCCGGGCGTTTACGAGGTCGGCGGGCTGGGGGCGTGCACGCTTATAAGCAGGGACGCGCTTATTAAGGGAGTGAATTTCAGCCCCATTAAAAATCTGACGATGCCGGGTGAGGACAGGTATTTCTGCATCAGGGCGGCTGTGCTGGGAATCGGCCTTTTCGCCGACACCCATTATCCCGCTTATCACATATACAGGGATGAGCAGCTCTCAGGCGCAGCGGATTACGTCAAAAGCTGCGCTATGCCTCTCAGTTTTTTACGCAGGTATAAAGAGCGGGGGAACAAGCTGACGCTTTCGATGATCGTCAGAAACGAAAGCGGGAGGTATCTTACGGAAGTTCTCGCAAAGCTTCGCGGAGTTATAGACGAAGCGGTCATTATCGACGACTGCAGTTTTGACGATACCGCCGAAATCTGCGAAAACATGCTGACCGGCATAAAAAAGCATATTATACACAACGAAGCGCCGATGTTCGGAAACGAAATAGACTTGAGAAAAAAGCAGTGGGAAGAAACGCTCAAATTAAATCCGGACTGGATACTCAGCATTGACGCGGACGAGATTTTTGAGGATGCATTTTATAAAAACGTAAAAAATATGATTAATCAAAAAGATCACGACGTTATTTTGTTCAGGCTATACGACATGTGGGACGAAAAGCATTTCAGGGAGGATAAATACTGGGAGGCGCACCGAAGCTTCAGACCGTTTTTGCTTAGGTTTCAGCCGGATTTTCCGTACGAGTGGCATGAAACCCCGCTGCACTGCGGCAGGTTTCCCGCGAACATCCTCATGCTTCCGGCGTTTGCGTCAAAATTCCGGGTTAAGCATTACGGGTGGGCAAAGGCGGAGGACAGAAGGAAAAAATATGAAAATTATAAAGAGCTTGACCCTGACGCAATTTACGGAGACCGGAACCAATATGAATCGATACTCGACGAGAACCCGAAGCTGCTGGAATGGACTGAATAAGAGCGCGGCAAATTA
>JAUZPW010000028.1 GCA_030705725.1 Bacillota bacterium | reverse complement strand
CTGAAATCCGTTTGCAAGGAAAATTGTAACCCCTGTTTTATCTTTCCGGGTCTGATTCAGGAGAATTTCCTGAAGGCTGACTTTTGACTGCATGTAATTTTCCTCCTCTTTTGCTTGCGCGGATTCCGCGCCGCTTCAAAGCGATTCTATACCTGCAGCGTTCAAATAATCCATCGAAATTTGAAAAATGCGCTCGAAAGTGTCTCTTTTTTCCCGTATCACCCATTTTATCTCGTCGTCGCGGGAAAACCAGGTTATCTGACGCTTCGCGTAACGCCTCGTTTCAGTTTTGAGTTTATCCGCCGCCTCGTCCGTCGTGCATTCTCCGTTAAAGGCGCGAAGCAGCTCCTTGTAGCCTATCGCCTGAAGTGCCGTGCCCTTAAGCTTCCCTGCCTCAAAAAGCCTCCTCGCTTCCTCGATAAGGCCCTTTTTAAGCATTTCGTCTACTCTGAGGTTTATCCTTTCGTAAAGCTCGGCCCGGTCTGAAAAAGAAAGCCCTATTTTGACTGAGGTATATCTCGGCGGCAGTGTTTTTGAGAATTTATTATGCTCCGAAATAGTTTTCCCCGTTAAGCTGTAAACCTCAATGGCCCGCACTATGCGTTTTATATCGTTTTCATGCAGTCTGGCCGCGCTTTCCGGGTCAAATTCCGAAAGCTCGCGCAAAAGCTTTGCCCCGCCTTCATCCTCCGCGCGGTTTATAAGGTTTTCCCTCAGGCTTTTGTCCTCTATTCCCTTTGCAAAGTCCCTGCCCTTTAAAAGCGAATCGATATAAAGGCCCGTTCCCCCGCATACGATCGGAACACCGCCCCTTTTTTTAATATCCTCAATGCAAAGCGACGCGTCCTCGACATATCGCTTTACCGAATATTCCTCGCCGGGCTCGAGTATGTCGAGCATATGATGAGGCACGCCCTGCTTTTCAGCCTCGTCGGGCTTTGCCGTGGCAATATCCATTCCTCTGTAAATCTGCATTGAATCCGCGGACACAACCT
This sequence comes from Bacillota bacterium, assembly GCA_030705725.1. Taxonomy (GTDB): domain Bacteria; phylum Bacillota; class Clostridia; order Oscillospirales; family Butyricicoccaceae; genus UBA6114. Next base: position 9,667 of record JAUZPW010000028.1, on the reverse strand, counting down.
CGCCGGATACCTTTTTCGCAATTTCCGCGGCAAGCGCCGTTTTACCCGACGCCGTCGGGCCGACAATGCATATAAGGTCCGGTGCTTTCATCATACAATCCTCTTAAACTGTTTTTCAAGCTGCTCTTTCGTAAGCCTGACCGCGACCGGCCGGCCGTGCGGGCAGTAAAGCAGCGAGGGGGTGTTCTCAACGCGCTCGGCGATAACGTAAAGCTCGTCTTTCTGCATTGCGCTTCCCGCTTTCACGGCAGCCTTGCAGGAAACGGAATGTAAAAGCTCGTCGTACATCGGAAGCCCAAGCCTTTCGCAGTCGCGTATTTTCCGGGCGAATTCCTCGAAAAGCGGTTTCAGGTCCGCCGGACCGATAAACGGCGGTGTCTGGCGTACAATAAAGCTGCTTTCCCCGAATTCTCCGGCGTCGAACCCTAGCTTTTGCAGCTCGCCGAGACGGGGTCTCAGCACCTCCGCGTCAAGCCTGGTAAGGCTCAGCACCTCAGGCGTCAGCAAAAGCTGTGGCGGCATATTGTTTTCCCTGCTCTTAAGGCCGTCGAATATCATCCTTTCGTGCGCCGCGTGCTTGTCAATGATTAAAAGGCCTTCGTCGTCCTCCGCCAGAATATATGTATTAAGTATTTCCCCCAATAAGCGAAATGAAACAGGCTTAGCTTCAACCGGCGCAATTTTTTCCGATCCGGTTTCCTTTTCCCGCTCGGGCTCCTTTATTTCCTCCGCCGGGGGCTTCGCGGCTTCAATCTCCGTCTTTCCCGATAAAGCGTACAAAGCAGAATGATTAAAAGTGTCCGTCTCGTTAAAAAGCAGCCCGCCCGTCTGCTCCGCCGCCGTATAAATTTTCCCCGCAAAAGGGTTCTGGGCTTTTTCCCCGTTATCAGCCGTTTTTTCGGCCTCGATTGTTATATGCGTATCGGCAAGCTTTATTTCCGGGCGGCAGAAATTCCCGTCGAGCGCCGACTTAACGGCGGAAAAAACGGTTTCAAATACCTGACGCTCCTGTGAAAACCTTATCTCGGTCTTTGCCGGATGGACGTTGACGTCGACCGCCGAATAAGGCACCTCGATATTAAGCGCGCAGTAGGGGAACCTCCCCGAAAGCAGCCTGTTTTTATACGCCCCCTCAAGCGCCGCCTGAAGGAGCTTCGATTTTATATAGCGTCCGTTAACAAAGAATATCTGCATTCCCCTGTTTCCGCGCGAGGAATCAGGTTTCGACACAAACCCTGTCACGCGGATATTCCCGGAAACGTTCGGCACCGGAATAAGCCCCGAAGTAAACTCGGCTCCGTAAACGCAGTAAACCGCCGACTTGAGCGCGCCGTCGCCCGGCGTCTGAAAAAGCACCTTCTGATCCTTTATAAGCTTTATCGATATTTCAGGCTTCGACAGGGCGATACGCTCGACGGCTTCCGAAACATAAGCGCCTTCCGTCGCGTCCTTTTTCAGGAATTTCATGCGCGCGGGGGTGTTGAAAAAGAGATCGCGCACAATGATGGTCGTTCCGTCGGGGCAGCCCGCTTCCGTGTTTTCCGCGGCCTTTCCGCCCGAAACGGTAAAATGGGTGCCGGTCTCCTCGTCCTTATGCTTCGTAAAAAGCTCTACCCTCGAAACGGACGCTATGGCCGCGAGCGCTTCGCCGCGAAAGCCCAGCGTCGTGATCGCGTTTAAGTCCTCGGCGTTTTTCAGCTTGCTCGTCGCGTGAGGCAAAAAAGCCGTCGGAACATCCTCCCTTAAAATCCCCGAGCCGTTGTCCGTGATTCTTAAGTATGTTATGCCGCCGTTTTCTATTTCCGCGGTTATGGCGGACGCTCCCGCGTCTATCGCGTTTTCAAGCAGCTCCTTAATAACGGACGCGGGCCTTTCAACGACCTCGCCCGCCGCTATAAGGTCTGACACATGCGGGGAAAGCTCCGTAATTTTGCCCATAATTATAACTCTCCCGCTTTTCTGTGAAGCTCAAAAAGCTTGTTCAAAGCCTCTATCGGCGTGAACGTGTCTACGTCCATCGCCTTAAGGCAGCTAATAATCTCGTCGTTTTTCATGCTTCCCATCGTAATCTGGTCTTCCCCGCCGCCGTCAGGTATTCTGCGGGCGTAGCGCGAGCTTGAAACTTCCTTCCCCGCGTCCAGGTCAGAAAGGATTTTTTTCGCTCTCGCAATCACGGCGTCCGGTATTCCCGCGAGCTTCGCGACCTCAATCCCGTAGCTGTCGTCCGCGCCGCCCCTCACAATCCTGCGCAGGAAAATAATATCATCGCCTCTTTTTTTGACCGCGACGTTGTAGTTCTTAATCCCCGGCAGCAGATCCTCGAGCTCGGTCAGCTCGTGATAATGCGTCGCGAACATCGTTTTAGCGCCAAGCTTCCTTTTGTCCGACACATATTCGAGCACCGCGCGGGCTATAGCCATTCCGTCGAACGTCGACGTGCCGCGGCCAATTTCGTCCAGTATCAAAAGGCTTTTTGGGGTCGCGTTTTTAAGTATTTCGGCAACCTCGTTCATTTCAACCATAAACGTCGATTTGCCGGAAGATAGATCGTCGGATGCTCCGATTCTCGTAAACACCCGGTCGCAGACGCCGATTTCCGCGCTTTTCGCCGGAACGAAGCAGCCTGTCTGGGCCATGATTACTATAAGCGCGGTCTGCCGCATGAAAGTCGATTTGCCCGCCATGTTCGGGCCTGTGATAATCGCGACCCGGTTTTCATCCCCGTCGAGCGCCGTGTCGTTCGGCACAAAAAGGACGTCCCTGAGCATAGTCTCGACGACAGGATGCCTGCCGTCTTTAATATGTATCTTGTCTGAGTAATCGACGTCCGGCATGGTGTAGCCGCCCTTGGCACCGATCTCGGCGAAAGACAGAAGCACGTCGAGAAGCGCTAACGCGTGCGCGGTGCGCTGGACGCGGTGGACTTCGCCGGCCGTTTTGTCGCGTATTTCGCAGAAAAGCTCGTATTCAAGCGCCGTAATGCGCTCCTTCGCCGTTAAAACCGTGCTTTCGAGCTCCTTAAGCTCCTGCGTAATAAAACGTTCCCCGCCGGTCAGAGTTTGCTTTCTGATATATGTTTCCGGCACAAGGTTTAAGTACGAATTCGATATTTCGATATAATAGCCGAAGACCTTGTTGTAGCCGACCTTCAGGTTCCTGATGCCCGTTTTTTCCCGCTCCGAGGCCTCTATTGCTGCAAGCGAGCCGCGCCCGCCCGACAGAAGATCCGAGAGCCGGTCGACTTCGTTGTTATAGCCAGCTTTGATCATTCCGCCCTCTCTAACAGAGAATGGAGGGTCGTCGGTTATCGCGCGGTCGATAAGCTCCCTTAAGTCCGCCAGCTCGTCGATGCAGTCTTGTATATTTCTCATCAGGGGCGACTTATATTTTACTATTTCCGCTTTTATGCGCGGCAAAACCGAGGCCGTGCGCGAAAGTGCCTTCAAGTCCCGGCAGTTGGCGCTGCCGTAAACTACCCGCCCTATAAGCCGTTCCAAGTCCGAGATGTTTTTAAGCAGCCCTTTCAGCTCAAGCCTCCCCACGGTGTCGGAGTTTAACTCAAGCGCCGCCTGCTGCCGTCTTTTTATCTGAGCGACGTCGATAAGCGGCTTTTCGAGAAACGATCTTAAAAGCCTGCTTCCCATCGACGTTTCCGTTTTGTCGAGGACCCATAAAAGAGAGCCTTTTTTCTCGTTCGTCCACAGGGTTTCGCAAAGCTCCAGATTGCGCCGCGCCGTAACGTCAAGCTCCATGAACTGTCCCTGCATATATACGTCCAGCGTGTTTATATGTATAAGGCTCGTTTTCTGCGTGTCGTTTAAGTAGCTTAAAAGCGCTCCGACAGCTCTCGCCGTATGCGGCGGGTCGTTCACACCCAGCGCGTCGAGGTCTTTTGATAAAAACTGAATTTTTAAGAGTTCCGCAGCCTTGTCATATTCAAAAAGGCCGTCTGCGGCCGGGGACGTCATGCAGGAAAGCCTGTCCTTCAAAAAGCCGGAAATCACCGGACTTTCCGAAGCGTTTTTCGAAAGCACGGCTTCCGAAGGAACGAACCGCCCGAGCTCGTTTATGACCTTCTGCGGCAGGTCGCCGCCCTTTATTCCGGTCGCGTAGCATTCGCCGGTCGAAAGGTCGATAAAGCATATTCCCGCCGCGCTTTCGTCGAGAAACACCGAGCATATAAAATTGTTTTTCTTGTCGTCGAGCATCGAGCTTTCGATCACGGTGCCCGGCGTTATCATTCTAATAACCTCGCGTTTTACAAGGCCCTTGGCAGTCTTCGGGTCCTCAACCTGCTCGCAGATCGCGACCTTGTACCCCTTTTGGATAAGCCTCGCAATGTAACCCTCGCAGCTGTGGTACGGCACGCCGCACATCGGGGCGCGTTCCTCCTGCCCGCAGTCCTTGCCGGTGAGCACAAGGTCAAGCTCCCTGGACGCAAGCTCCGCGTCCTCGAAGAACATTTCGTAAAAATCGCCGAGACGGTAAAAAAGTATGCAGTCTTTGTAAAGATCTTTAATATCGAGGTACTGCTTCATCATCGGAGTAAACTCAGCCAAAAGATGTGCCCCCCTCTCAGGATTTAAGCAAGCTCCCCAAAAAGCGCCCAGTTCGAGCTTTTTATTATTTTAACGTCGGCGTAGCTGCCGATAAGAGCTTCGCTCCCGTTTAAATGCACAAGCCTGCCGCCGTCGGTTCTTGCCGAAAGCGTGTGAACGGAATCCGCGCCCCGGTCGTCTATAAGCACGCGCATCGTTTTTCCCACGTACTCTTCGTGCAGCTCTTTCGATATTTCGTTCTGTATTTTAAGAAGCCGGTCAAACCGCCTTTGTTTTTCTTCCTTTGAAACGACGTCCTCCATCTCAGCCGCTTTCGTGCCGGGCCGTTTCGAGTATAAAAAAGTGAAAAGCGCGTGATAGCGGACTTTTTCGATGAGGTCAAGCGTCTCGCAAAAGTCCTCTTCCGTCTCGCCCGGAAAGCCTACTATAACGTCGCTCGTAAGCACAATTCCCGGAACCGTTTTCTTGGCGAGCTCGGCAAGCGCGATGTAGCTTTCCTTATCGTATCCGCGGTTCATGCTCTTTAATACCCTGCTGCTCCCCGACTGAAACGGAAGATGCAGCTGCTTCGCGACCTTACAGCAGTCGGCTATAGCCGAAAAAAGCTTCGGTGAGGCGTCCTTGGGATGGCTTGTCATAAAACGGATCAAAAAATCTCCTTCGACTTCGTTAAGCCTGTAAAGAAGATCGGCAAAATCAATGCCCTCGCCGGTATCCTTCCCATAGGAATTGACGTTTTGTCCCAAAAGCGTTATGTCCTTGTAGCCTTCGTTTACAAGGCCCCGAAACTCATCCATAATCCGTGAAAAAGCCCTGCTTCTTTCGCGACCCCTGACGTAAGGAACGATGCAGTAGGAGCAGAAATTGTTGCAGCCGTACATTATAGAAAGCCAGGCCTTGCGCCCTCTTTCGTCGCGGTGTATGGGCAGCCCCTCGGCGATCATGCCCCGCTCCTCGGCGTTAACAGCGTCAAAAACCCGCCCTCCGCCGCTCAGTTTTTTATAGAGCAGCTCGGGAAAACGCCATACCGCGTGTGTCCCGAAAACCAGATCTACGTACGGATAGCTTTTCTTGAGCTTTTCCTGAACGCTTTCCTGCTGGACCATACAGCCGCAAACGGCGATAATAAGGTCGGGGTTTCTTTTCTTAATATGAGATAAAGCGCCCACGTTTCCGAGTACGCGCATTTCCGCATGCTCGCGCACCGCGCAGGTGTTTATAACGATCAGATCAGCTTCGTCTTCGCTTTTCGTCAGGGTATACCCCATCTCGAGGATCATTCCGCGCAGCCTTTCCGTGTCCGCTTCGTTCTGCTGGCACCCGTAAGTGTCCGTAAAGGCTCTGAGCGGACGCCCCTGCTCACCCGTCTTTTTTGCCCTGTCTTTTATTTTTTCAATAAAGCCGCGCTGCCGGTTTAGTTCTTCGTCCGGCACGAGCCTTTTGTCCTGCGGCATAACACCATTCCAATTTTTAATCGTTCATATTATTTTAGCATGATTATCCTGGCGGCGCAACCGAAAAGAAAGCGGGAGCGCGCTTGCTCCCGCCTCAGACCGTAGACAAACTCTGTTTATGGTTTCTTCAGCATCCCGCGCCTGAAGGCGCGTTTTGAAAAACTTGCTTTGCGCGAACGATGAGGGTGTGAACAAGTTTTAGGGTAAAAGCTCTAAAGTTCCGTCCTTAACGCTGATGCTGCTGAAAAGATACCCGCTTCCCACAAGCGCGCGGTTTATCGAATCGTTCAGCCCGTCGAAAAATTCCTGCGGAAGAGTCCCGTCCGCCACGCTTACCCCGGCGGCAATTATCTTCCGCGGGGAGAGGATCAGAAGCCCTCCGTCGCCCTCCGTGGAAATGTCGAATTCGGCCTTGACGCTTATATTGTCCGGGAACAGCGAAATAAGCATTTCCGTATATGAATCAAGCGTTGCGCCGCAGTTTTCGATGTATTCCCGCAGCTTTTTCCGGTTAACGGTCCCCGTGATATACGCTTTCTGGTTTTCTTTCAGCGTAATCCCGATTCCCTTAAGCGGAAAATCGGGCGAAAGCTGCTTTTCCACCAGCTTTACAATATCGTCCTCGCTCAGAATCACTGTTTTTCCGCCTCCGTCCGGATTGAATTTATATTCTTTTCCCTCTTCCGATTCGGTCTTGTCTTCTATTTTTTCGTCTTCTCTGATGCTCCTGTTTTTCCGCGCCATATCAAAACATAATAAAACAGACACGAATATGCAGATAATAAATACAGCCGTATAACCGTATTTCTTTATCGTTTCCATTTTTTAATCACCCCGCCCATATATTTATACCAAGCGGGAAATAAAATTATACTAAAAAACATCCGTGCGGATCAGCCTTGCACGGATGTTTTTAAACTTAAGTAAGAGATTTAATGTTTTTTTATTGTTTAATTAACAAGATATTCTTTTATTTTTTCGGTAAATTCCTTGGCTTGATCGTCGCTCCCGTGGATTTCAAGAGTAATCGGCTTTGAAAAATCCAGGCTGAAAATTCCCATGATCGACCTCGCGTCAATAGTATAGCGTCCCGATACAAGGTCTATCTCGCATTCCATGTCGCTCGCCGCGGACACAATCTTTTTAACGTCGTTTATATATGAAAGATGCACATTAACAGTCTTCAATTTACTACCTCCTTTTAATGACTCTCTATATTGTATCTTTATAATTGTTTCATTATAATGTAATAGATTTTCCTTTTCAATGGTTAATCGCTGCCAATTTGAACAAAAAGGTGTAAAAATGAAAGTAGCTTTTTATACATTAGGCTGTAAAGTCAACCAGGCCGAAGCCGGGGCCCTGCAAAAGCTGTTCTTGGAGCGCGGACATACTCTGGTTCCGTTTTCCGAAAACGCCGATCTTTATGTTATTACAACATGCACCGTTACCTCCTCAAGTGACAAAAAATGCCGTCAGACGATAAGACGTATACGAAGGGAACGTAGTGACGCCGTCGTTGCCGTTTGCGGCTGCTTCGCCCAGACAAACCCGGAGGATGCCAAAGCGCTCGGGGCCGATATAATCTGCGGCGTAACGGACAGAAAATCTCTTTTGGAGCTTGCTGAAAATTATAAAAAAGACGACGGTACGAAAACGCTTATACGGGACGTGACCGATTTTCGCACATTCGAGCCTCTTTTTTCAGATTCAAACCAGGGCCGCACAAGAGCCCTTCTTAAAATTCAGGACGGCTGCGACAATTTCTGTTCTTACTGCATTATTCCTTACGCCCGCGGAAGATCGCGATCCATGCTTCCCGGCGACGCCGTAAATGAAGCGATCAGGCTAAAAAGCGAGGGATTTAAGGAAATCGTAATAACGGGAATTGAAATATCCTCTTACGGCAAAGACCTTGCCGAAAAAACCACTCTCGGTTCGCTTGTCGGCCGAATACTTGATGAGGTTCCCGGCGTCAGAATCAGGCTCGGTTCCTTAGACCCCGGAACCGTCGACCGTGATTTCTGCTGTGCGCTTCAGGGCTTTAGTAACCTGTGCCCGCACTTTCACCTCTCGCTTCAGAGCGGCAACAGCAAAATTCTCGCGCGTATGGGCCGCAAATATACCGCCGATGATTACAAGGAAGCCGTCCGCCTTCTTTACGAGTCTTTTCCCGGCTGCGCCGTAACAGCCGATCTGATCGTCGGTTTTCCGGGCGAAACGCCGGAGGATTTTTCTGAAAGCCTGGAGCTCATTCGCTCTTGCTCCCTTTATATGGTGCATGTTTTTCCTTATTCAAAGAGATCCGGCACAAGAGCTGCCCGTTTTGAAAACCAGGTTCCGAGAACCGAGCGGGAACGCCGTGCGCACGAGGCCATAAAGCTTGCCGATGCCCTTAAGGCGGAATACTTAAACCGTCAGATCGGTACTGTCGCCGAGGTTCTTTTCGAGAGCGAGGATCAGGGCTTTTTCATGGGCCACACCAAAAATTACTGTCCCGTTCTGGCGTCGTCGGGCGAAAGTCTTAAAAATACGCTGAGACAGGTAAAAATCGAAAGCACCGACGGTGAATATCTTTACGGTGAATTCGTAGGCTCGCCGCAGGACACGGCCCTTTAACTGTTGCTTCTTGTCTGGCTTTTTGCGTATCTTAAGGGCGATGTGCCGACGTTTTTGCGGAAAGTCCTGATAAAGTGGCAGTAATCGTTAAATCCGACGTCCACGCACACCTCTGTCGAACTGCATTTCTGCCCCAGAAGTTCCTTCGCCTTCGCTATTCTGCTCTTAACAATATATTTCATTATGGTAGTACCCGTGCACTTCTTAAAAAGCTTGCACATGTAATATTTGCTCAGGTTTACGTGCGCCGCCAGATTGTCGAGGCTCAGATCCCCGGACAGGTTCTCGCTTATATAGTCGAGGATCGGCGCTATGACCGTTTTCAGCTCAGGCACGGTTTCGGAATTCTGCGGTACGGTATATCTGAAAATTTCCGATATATACACAAGCATTTCGACGAAGTATAGCTTTTTCAGTACATCGCCCCCGTAGGAATCCCCTACGTCCTCATATTTATCGAAAATTTCCTTCAGACGACCGTACTGTTCTTCCGTAAGGTTTATTTTGTGTCCGCCGTCGGCGCAGTTGAAATAATGAAGCAGATCCGTGTCCTTGCAGAAAGGAAGCACGAACTCAGGCCTAAATTCCAGGATATAGTATTCCGGCGTAACGTCTTCCATGTTAGTCGATTTATGTATTTCGTTATGATTGTTAAAGAACAGGTCCCGTGGCATAATACTGTATATTTTGTTGTTTATAATAAAATTTTTGCCTCCGGATACGCTTATATATATTTCATAAGAATCGTGGCATTGAAACCCCACGGAATAATCGTTATCGCCTACAATATGAAAAAAAGAAAATCCTTCATATGAATCGCGCTCTATACAGCTTTCTTCCATTTTCGCCTGCCTTCTTTCTTCATGCGGTGTGATTTTGCGCCGGCTATTTCCGGGGGAAATTGCTAAAAAACGTCCGAATTCCAATCGGTTTTTTTACCCTTTCACCGGCGGGGCGGGATTTAAGCAATGTCTTTATATATATTATTTTCGTCAAAAGACGGTAGATAATTAATGCCAAAAATAAAAAAAAGCG
>JAUZPW010000279.1 GCA_030705725.1 Bacillota bacterium | reverse complement strand
ACAAAACTTTCATTGCAATCTCCTTGACTAGCCCAGCTTCGGGGCTGAAATCTGCCGGGATATCGACAGTAAAACGCCTACCTCGGCAAGCTGGATTAAGAGCGATGTGCCCCCGTAACTGAAAAACGGCAGGGATGCACCTGTTACAGGCATCAGTCCGCTGATGACGCAAATATTAAAAACTGTCTGTATTGCTATCTGAGACGTAATTCCGACCGCCAGCAGCACTCCGAAACGATCCCTGGCGTGAACCGCGATCCAGTAACCCCTGATTATCATCGCCGCGAACGCTATAATGATAAGCATGGCGCCGATAAACCCGAGTTCTTCGCAGACGACCGAGAATATAAAGTCGTTGGCCGGTTCCGGAAGGTACAGGTTTTTCTGACGGCTCTGGCCAAGTCCCAGGCCCCATAATCCGCCGGAGCCAATCGCGAGCAGCGACTGCACCCCCTGCCAGCCCTTGTCGAGCGGGTCTAAAAACGGGTTCAGCCAGACGCGTATACGATCCATGGCATAAGGCTTCGTCATAATAAAAGCGGCTCCACCGCATATTCCGGCAGCAAATATAAGCAGCAGGTGAAAAAAGTTTGCTCCGCCGGCAAAAATAATGATTATGCCGGTTGCGGCAATTATAACCGTACCGGAAAGGTGCGGCTCCAAAAACAGAAGACCGGCCATCAAACCGAGTACCGCGAAAAACGGTATTATTCCGAATTTGAATTTTTTCATTTTAACGCCGTACCTTGTCGCCATATCTGAAAACCAAAGAATAACGGCCAGCTTTGCGATTTCAGACGGCTGAAACGTTCCGAGCGGCCCGAGGCTCAGCCAGCGGGTCGCATTATTCCTTGTCTCACCCACAAACGGTACCGCGAGCAGCAGTATAATCGATATAAAAAGCAGCGGCCATGAAAAAATCCGAATCCGGTGGTAGTCTATTCTGGAGATTATAAACATGGCGAAAATACCCGCTATCGCGAATATTCCCTGCCTTGATATATAGTACGTCGCGTTTCCCAGGTTATAGTAAGCGTCCGAATAGCTTGCGGAGAACATGGTTATAAGCCCCGTGCCCAGAAGCAGAAAAGTCAGCGCGACAAACGGCAGGTCGATATGTCCGTATGCTTTTTTAGCATTTTGCTGCTTGTCGTCGAGCGCAATGTCAAAGCTCGCGCCCACATCCTTTCTCTTGACTTTTGTTTTCGCTTTGGGCATCTTTAATACCAATCCTTCCGCGTTCAAAAGCTACATTGTGTATCCGGCGTCAAGGCCGATAAACGCTAATATACAGAAAATTGCCGTAATAATCGTAAAAACAGCGACGATTTTCTTCTCGCTCCAGCCGCACATTTCAAGATGGTGGTGCAATGGAGCCATTTTGAAAAGGCGTCTGCCGCCTGTCAGCTTAAAAAAGCTTACTTGAAGTATATCGGATAATGTTTCCGCAATATAAATTATGCCTACCGGAATCAGTATAAGCGGCATATTACAGGCAAACGCCAGCCCGCAGACGGCGCCTCCCAGAAAAAGCGCGCCGGTGTCGCCCATAAAAACCTTTGCCGGGTTAAAATTGTAATACAGAAAACCCATTAAAGAACCGGCTAGCGCAAGTGAAAAAACCGTAATCGAAGGTATATCCAAAAGCTTTGAAACGGCCGCGAAAAAAAGCGAGACCACAAACGTGACGGATGCCGCGAGCCCGTCTATTCCGTCCGTCAGGTTTACGGCGTTTACCGCGCCTACTATCACGAAAACGGCAAAGACTCCAAAAACTCCCCAGATCAGCGGCAGCTTGATGTCCGCGAACGGGATGTAAAGGTTCGGGGTAAGATAACCGTAAAGCCGCAGCGCCGCCACAAACACGGATGCGACCGAAATCTGAAGCAGAATTTTCTGAATCGCCGTAAGCCCAAGGTTTTGTTTTTTGCGGATTTTTGTCAGATCGTCGAAAAATCCTATGGCCGCGAACGCGACCGCAAACGCCAGAACGGCTATATTTCTTGAATCAAGTGATTTGTTAAGTACAAAGTCAGAAATAAAAATCGTAGCGGTGATGCTTATTATAAATATAATACCGCCCATCGTGGGGGTATATTGTTTCGACAGATGCCATTTGGGGCCTATTTCAAGTATCTTTTGTCCGAATTTGAGTTTTCTGAGAAAATGGATGATCGGTCCCCCGATCAAAATGGATATTGTGAGCGCCATAAGAAAGATCAGCAGTTCAAACTTCATTTTTTATCTCTCCAAACAGGAACTCGGTCACTTCCTCCATTTTCATGGCGCGGCTCCCCTTTATCAGCAGTACGTCGCCGGGCAGCGCCGTCTGAGCCAGTGTTTTTGCGAGTTCCGATTTTGTGGCGAAACGGCGGATACGCTCCGTATTCATCCCCGCCTTTTTCGCGCCCTCTATATAATACTCGGCATTTTCGCCGAAGACATATAAAAAATCAGCAGCCGCAGCGGCTTCCCTGCCGCAGTCGAAATGGCCCTTTTGAGCATAGTCCCCAAGCTCCCTCATCCCGCCTAGTATCAAAAAGCGTCTGCCCTCCGTGCTTATGCCCTTTAAGACCTGCATCGCCGCCAAAACCGATTCCGGGCTTGCGTTGTAACAATCCTCTATTATAGTCATTCCGCTTTTCCGGTAAATGTTCTGACGCATCCCGACATTTCTGAAAGACGCGAGCCCTTCGATTATTTCCCGTTCAGAAAGCCCGAAATAAACAGCCGCAGATATGGCCGCAAGCGCGTCGTTTATGTTGTGCCGCCCGATCACGTTTAAGTCCGCGTCAAACCTGAGGCTGTTTGTCGTTACCGTAAAGCGCAGACCCTGCGGTGTTTCCCTGATATTATCAGCGAAAACATCGGACTT
>JAUZPW010000278.1 GCA_030705725.1 Bacillota bacterium | reverse complement strand
TCTCCATTGAAAGCGCCCGTTCTATTTTCGAAACCAGCCCGTCCACTCCGGTCTCGCTTCTTATGTCCCCCGTAGTGACCGTTACCATCGGTGTAAGCTTGATAAAGTTCTGAACGCTTTTCGTCTCCGCGAGACCGCGCATGGTTTTAAGGTCCTCGGCCGAAATATCCGCGCCGTCTTCAATCCCCGCGTTATTATCAAAAATGTACCCCGCGCATTTTCCGACGCTGCTGTTTTCCTGTTCGATTGATCCTATTAGATTGAACCCGCTTTCAAGACCTTTCGCCCGATAATACCCTTCCGCCTTCATGGTTTGGTATGCGTCCTTCCGGACGGTGCCGTTTCCCGCATAGTCTCCGGCCCGGTTACTCAAAAGATTTATGAAAGTCTGTACAGAGCCTGAAATTTTTGCTCCGTCTGCGTAATTTGATTGCCCCTTAATATCGTTAATCGGTATAATATAGCATCGGTTTTCGGTAAGCATGGCGGGCTCCTTTGCTGCGTTTCCGAAAACCCCTCCGGAGGCCGGAGCGAGCTTATGCGAAGCGCTTTTTGTTTCGTCTCCGGCTTTTAACGCGTCGGGGTTGTCTATTAGCTTATTAGTCCGCCGCCCATTAAGAGAAAGCCGTATAACGGCGTTGTTATTAGCAAGAGTCCGGGTGTCCGGGAAAGTTTTTGTATTTGAGTATATTGTCTTAATTTTATTCCAGGAGTCCCCCGGCTTTCGGGCGCTTTCCGCAACAAAACGAAGCCCGTAGCCCGGAAGTCCTCCCGAAGCCGGTGCCTTCGCCGGGTTATATATAACGTCCGCAGGCAATGAATCATAAGTCCCCGAAGCCATAAAAGCCGTGTTCGTAAGCTCCCCGGAGCCGGCGGCTTTGTCAATTCCGGCAAAAGTGCCTGAGCAGAGTCCATTCATATTTCCGGGCAGGCCGTCAGCCATACTCCCTGCGCTCCGTAAATCGGAGTTTCGTTTTCCTTGTTTGTTTTCGGCGCTTGTAATCGTCGCCGCCGTTCTCTTTTCAGTCTCCCCGACCTGCTTAATCGCCGCGCCGGTACGATGGAACTCAGAGTGCGCCGTATCAAAGTACGCGTCAAGAAAAGCCGGATCGACCGAGCTTCTTATGCTCTCAGATCCTCCGGGCAGCGGAATAATGCTGCCGTACACCCTGTTTAGCAAAGCCGACATCCCATTGAAAAGCTGCAGCGTACTTTTTACTGTCCCCACAGTCTTCCCTCCTTCCGGGCAAAATAAAAGCACCTGCCGTCCGGCAAGCGCTTTTTATAAATCGTTTATCCTGTTTATAAATCTGCAATGGCCTTTTTAATCTTAGCTGTTTTAAGCAACGTGTAGATGAAAAAGACAATGAATAAGAATAATACCAATAACACAATGATGTAGGGTATTACGCTTATCAATTTATCGTTCTTGATCCGGGTCTCCAGCCTTCTCCGCGATGTTTTCCATAATTATACATCGTTTGACGGGAAATTGCCATGCTTTTTACTTTTTTTGCTTCACCTTTGCCGCCTCGTGTTTCTCCGTCTCAACGCGGAGATCGATGGACGCGTAAATAAATGCTCGTTCCCTTGTTGAAAGCCTAAATAGATCTCCGGGCAAAATTTTAAGCTTGTGGAGGGCGTAGTAGGCGTAATTCGCCTCTCCGTCGCCCTCCTTGATCAGTTTTTTGCCTCGTCTTTAAGCTCCGTCATGTCCTTGTCGAAACCGTTTATCTCCTGCACCTTTTCAAGCAGCGCAGAGTATTCCCCGGCAGTCAGCATCTTTTTGACAAGATTGTCGGCTCCGAGGACGCCGTAGCTGTCCTGAAGCGCAGCGTCGTTTAAGTCCGGAAATACTACGCAGGCGACGACGAGCTTCCCGAGGTAAAGGTTATAGTCCGTCTTTTCCGTCTCCGCGTGCCTGTTTCTTACGGTTTTCGTGCAGCTCCGCCTCAAAGCCTCGTTTTCAGACTCTGGCAGCGCGCGCAGCTCCCATTCTATGGGGCTGCCGTCCATGTCCCTGAACCTGTCCGAGATCGGAACCTTAATGTTTTCCATCGGCGTCGCGTTCGCCGCTAAAAATGCGCTTAATCCGCTCATTTTAATGCCTCCATATAATTTTTACTTTCAAGGAGCGGGGCAAGCTTTCGCCGAATTTTTCCCCCCCGCCCCTTGCGTCCGCTTTTAATCTCCTGACAAAGCCGGCGTGTTAAAGCTGTCGAGGATGTCTATGTCCTCGAAGGTGAAGTCTATGTCCTCGTCGAGCGGATCGTCCGAATTGAGATCCAGTCTCGCCATGATAACGCTGTCAAGGTTGACGTCGCGCAGTATAACCGTCTGTCTTCCCGCCGAGCTCGAGGGGTCCTCGTTCACAATCTGGACGTCGAAATACGTATCGGTGCCGTTTTTTATATAGCTGCGCATCATCCTGCGGAATTTCGAGGTAACGTAGTAAAGCGTCGCGCTGCCGCTGCCCTTCCAGCCGGTCGCCTTGTGCTGCGTGCCGCGTTTTCCGAGCGTTTTGCCCTCGCTCTTGTCCTTTTCTGCCTTCGCCTCGATGCTTTTTAAGTAGAACATCTCCTCGCGCGCTCCGTCGATGATCGTGTACGCCCGGCCCTCGGTACCGTTTATAGTGTCCGCGTATCTCATAAAGCCCATATTATTTAACCTCCCCGACCGTTATCGTCGCGTAGATCTTCTCAACGCTGTCTACGGGCTGCAGGCGTACGGTTAACGTCATTGAGTCTATTGCCGGGCCCTCTCCCACCGTTATGTCGCTCTCGGAATCGAAATTCTGCAAAGCTCCCAGACTCTCGTATTCCGCCGCAAGCTTGATCGCAAACGCTTTGACCGTGTTTCGCCCGTCGGCGTTGTT
>JAUZPW010000277.1 GCA_030705725.1 Bacillota bacterium | reverse complement strand
ATATAACCCCGTGTCGACCGGCTTCCAGCCCGAGGTATCCACGTATTCCTCCATATCGGTTTCGGTCCTGCATCCGGCAATAACCGTGCGGCCGTTCTCGGTTCCGAACGAGAGGCGTTCAACGCCCTTATACGCGGCGGTTGTCGAGTCGGTATACAAATACGTGACGACGGCCTGATCGCCGTCGAGCGAAACATCTCGGCTTACGACCCACGGGCTGGACCAGCGGATGACATAGTTATCTGGAGAAGACTGCTGAGCCCGGAACTCGGCCTGCATTTTTTGGCTCATAATCTCGAAGCGGGCCCTGCCGTCCCTCGTCGACCAGGCGTCCGCCCAGACCAGCGCGAGGTTATACTTTTCGTTGAAAGTCCACGTTTTGCCGTAATCCGAGGTTTCGTAACGAACCGTTACGTCCACGGGATCGCCTTTCCAGCTGTTATTGCGGAAGGTAACCGGCAGGACGCCCTTCGCGCCGTTGAAAACGGGGGACAGGGCTGTGGCGTAGGTTGTAACGCTTTTGAACGGTTCGGGTATTTCGAGGGAGCATTTCGCCCATGTTTTTCCCTTATCCTCCGTGCGGAATACCACGGGATTTATATCTGTATCATACCTGAACGAGACAAAGCCGGTGTTTTCGTCCGCGAACCCAGCCCCGGTGACGACGCGCGCGTAAGTGCCGCTTGTATTGCCGATTTCGCGCCAGGTTTTCCCGCCGTCCAAAGTCATAAAAATCCTATTCTCCTGATGCCCCATCGCGGTGTTTCCGGCAAGCAGCAGCCAGCCTTTATCCGCCGTTATAAAGCCGATGAATTTATCGGGGTAATCGGAGCCTGCCGTGCCCCCGACGGCGCAGCTGCGCCACGTTTGCCCCTTATCGGGGCTTACGAGGACAGTAACGGGCGATTTATCGCCGCCACAGGCCACTGCCGTGATTTCGTCCGATATATAGACGGCCTTGTCGCTGAAATACGCCGCACGGTCGAGTTTGTCCGGCGCGAGAGGCACAGCGGCGGACTCGCCCGAGCCGAACGATATAACGAATTTTCCGTCTTCGAGATCATAGGTGTTTCCGGCGCTTTGAAGAGCGATATTATCTATGTTCCCGCC
Source organism: Bacillota bacterium (assembly GCA_030705725.1). Taxonomy (GTDB): domain Bacteria; phylum Bacillota; class Clostridia; order Oscillospirales; family Butyricicoccaceae; genus UBA6114. Next base: position 1,782 of record JAUZPW010000277.1, on the reverse strand, counting down.
TCTTTTGACGTCGCTGACGCCGTAAGTCACGGACGCGCCGGCAAAACACATAACGACAGCGATAACGCAGAAGGAGAAAACGCCCTTCAGCTTTTTATTCACGTCAAAAATATTTGAAAACCTTTCCTTCATGGTCTTACCGCCTCCGTAAAAATAAGTGGAAAACGCCGTTTGACGCCCGCTCCCTTTATGAATCGCAGACAGAATCGTTTCGCTGTAGCGTTTCCTGAATTCTGCGTCCGAGCCCTTGACAAGCTCGGAATCGCAGGCCATCTCGATATCCTTATTGGACGCGGCGGTCACGAGATAAACGAGCGGATTGAACCAGTGCGCCGCGTTGGCGCATACAAGCAGAAGCTTATACCAGACATCCCTCCTCCTGTAGTGGATGAGCTCGTGTTTTAAGACGAGCTTCAGTTCCGCGTCGTCGTAATTAAGATCCGGCAAAAGCAGAAGCGGCCTGAAAAAACCGGTGATCATCGGGCTTCGCACCTTACAGCAGGAAAGAAGCCTTATATTGCCGCTTATTTTCATTTCTTCCTTTACCTCCCGCCAGATTGACGCGGCATGCCCGAGGTCGACCGGCTTTGAAAAACGCAGCACGGATTTCTTAAGCGTAAAATATCCGGTCAGGTGAAAAAGCATAAAAAAGGCGGCGCCCAAAAGCCAGACAACGGGCAGGATATGATCCGGATCGGCCTTGCGCGGGGCCGGGGATGGCGAAAGAAACGGTTCGGGGGCCTTCGCCGGCTGCCGCACATTTTCTTTACCGGCCCGGCCGGGGGACGCCGGGCTTTCCCGCGGCACTGTAATATTTATGTTCCGCGAGACCGGCAAAACCGCCGCGGGCGACCGGGGCAGGGCCGGACTTAAAGGAATGAGCAGGCGCAGGGCGATTAAAAGCCAAACGAAGCACCGCCACCCGGCGGTATAGTTCTTACGGATCACGGGGAGCAGTATAAGCATCGGCGCTATAACGGCGGACGAGGCGAAAGATACTCTTAAGATATTCCGGAGCAGATGCAAAAGCACAGACTAATCCCCCTTTGCCGCGTTATCAATAAACTTCCGGAGCTCAGCGAGTTCCTCGCCGCTTATCGAGTTGCTTCTGTAGAGCGACGCGACAAAAGCCGTCAGGGAATTTCCGTAAAGCTTACCGAGGAAGGTTTTATTTTCGTTTTCAAGATAATCACGCTCGCCGACGATTGCGGAATAGATGTTGAATTTTCCTTCGCGCCTGCAGGCGACGAAGCCTTTTTCAGTAAGCCGCGAAAGAAACGTAAGAACCGAGGTTATTTTCCATTCCTTTTTATCCTTAAGCTTTTCGCTGACATACGCCGAGGTAACGGGCTCGTTCGCCGCCCAGATTATCATCATGATTTCAAGCTCGGAATCGGGCAGGCGTTTTATCGATCTATGCATCCGCTCACTTCTTTCTACATTTGAAGAATAATCCGATATTTTGATTCTACATATGAAGAATAAAATTGTCAACGGGTTTAGAAAATTTTCCCGGCGCGCGGCATAGCGATAAAAAAAGGGCGCCGCAGCACGTTTTAATAACGTTTTGCGCAACGCCCTTAGGTTTATTTTTTGCAGGCAACAATCTTAATTTCTGAGGCTTTGTATCGGGGCCGGGATTCTTCCGCCACGGGATATGAACTTCGCGGGGGAGCTTTCCGTCACCTTTATAACGGGCGCCGAGCCCAGAAGCCCGCCGAAATGAACCTCGTCGCCGACTTTTTTGCCGATTGCCGGAATAACCCGGACGGCGGTGGTTTT
>JAUZPW010000276.1 GCA_030705725.1 Bacillota bacterium | reverse complement strand
CATCACACGCGGGTTGACGTGCTCGATAATCTGATCAAATCCTATGTCAGAAAAGTTAAAGATAACTCACAAGAGATGATCGGGCGGCTGGAGCTTTCCATCAAAAACGAGAGCGCCGAGGTCAAAAACAACGAGGAAACCGTGGCCATCCTCGAAAAACAGCTCGAAGACGCGAGGGAAGAGCTCAAAGCCACGAAGCGGCAGAAGATCCGGGAGGTCATGAAGCGGCCCGAGCAGGAGGATCTGATCGAGGAAACTTATGCGGAGTTGGAAGCGGACGCGGAAAACAGGATAACAGGTCTGCAAAGCCAGATTGAACTGACTGCCAATAGGCGAAACACCATCATCCGGGTCAACCGGGTCGCGAGGACGGCAATCGACATCTTCGGCGATATCCTGCAAAAGGAGAAGCTTGATAAGCGTGATCTTGAGCTGATTGTTGAAAAAATCCTTGTTTATGAAGACCACCTTGAAATCGAGCTGAAGCGGGACATCGACATGCTTTTGAAAATGGGCGAAATACCGGAAGCGGCGGAACCGCCTGATGAGGAGAAACCCGTAAATTTTAAGCCGGGCAGCATGGATAGCTCAATAACCGCCGAAACCGTCGTCCAGACGTCTAAAAACAGACAGGACAAGGTCTATGCTGTCAGTGTTATCAGTAGTGGTGACCCTCTTGAAATATATACCGACCGCGACGGTGAGGTTATATTTAAGAAATACTCTCCTATGGGAGAACTGGCTTCGTTTTCGGCCCAGCTTTGCGACACGCTCAATAAGACTACGGGCCAGGCTTGCGCCATATGCGACCGTGATACGGTCATATCTGCGGCGGGGGTTACAAGGCGAGACATTATCGACAAAAGAATAAGCGAAGAACTCGAAAAGCTTATGGAGGGCAGACAGCTCTACAGGTTTAAGCAGGGCGACCATAAAGTGCCGGTCGTCGAAGGAAACGACAGGCAAAACTGTATGATAGCGGCGCCGATAATAACCGAAGGCGATGTTTCAGGCTGCGTTATTTTTATGGAAAGCGAAGGCGCGCCGGCTCCCGGCGAGACGGAATTTAAGTTAGCCCAGGCAATCGCGGCATTTTTAAGCAAACAAATGGAAAGCTGATAAAAAAAGCTTGCAATTGTAAGGAATTAATGGTAAAGTATCTTTGTTAGAATGGTAAGCAAAGAGTGGGGCAACCCACTCTTTCTTGTTAAATATAAACGGAGTGCGTGAAATGCAAAATCGCATGGTAGTTAGCAGGGTATATGAGCTTGCCCTGCCTATAGCCTCTGAACTGGGGCTTTCCGTCTGGGATGTTGAATTCCTGAAAGAAGGAGGAGCATACCAGCTGACTGTCTATATAGATAAGGAAGGGCCGGTATCCATTAACGACTGCGAAGCCTTAAGCCGCAGGATGGATCCCGTGCTTGACGGAAAAGAATTTGACGAGCTTCCGTCTTATACGTTTTGCGTTTCGTCTGCGGGCCTGGATAGAAAGCTTACTAAACCCGGGCATTTTGAAAAATGCCTCGGTAAAATGGTCGAGCTTAAATTTTATAAGGCAAGCAACGGGTTAAAAACGTTTACGGGCGAGTTAAAAAGCGCCGACAGCGATAAGGTTACGATAATCACGGAAAATTCTGAAAAAACATTTAAGAGAGAAGAAATCGCGTCCGTAAGACTATATATCGAAATATAACGAATATCTTCTATAATGGGAAAGAGGAGTGCACGAAAGAAATGAACGCCGAACTATTCAATGTCCTGGACCTTCTTGAGAAAGAAAAGGGGATTAAAAAGGATTACATGCTTGAAAAAATCTCCCGTGCGCTGGTAACGGCTTATAAGCACGACAGCGGAGGAGCATCCGACAACGTTTTTATCGAAGCGGATGAGAATAAAAGAGAAATACGTATGTATGCGAATAAAACAGTAGTTGAAGCCGTTCAGAACAATTCGATGGAGATTTCGCTTGAAGATGCAAAGAAAATTTCAAAAAAATGCACTTTGGGCGATACGGTAGCTGTTGAAGTTAATACCAATAACTTTGGGCGCATAGCGTCTCAGAACGCCAAACAAGTAATAATCCAGGGCATCCGCGAAGCCGAGCAGGGTATGATGATAGAGGAATTTGCCTCGAAGGAGCATGAAATATTGACGGCCGTCGTCAGCCGTATAGATGCCAGAAGCGGCAGCGTGTTCGTTGAAATCGGCGGCAAATCCGATAAATCGGAGGCCATGCTTCCTCTTTCTGAGCAGGTAAAGGGCGAGGTAATCCGTGATGGCGAACGTATAAAGGTTTATGTCGTCGAGGTCAAAAAAGGCGCAAGGGGCCCTCAGATTTTAATATCGAGAACGCATCCCGGCCTTGTCAAACGCCTTTTTGAGCTGGAAGTTCCCGAAATCCATGACGGTGTCGTTGAAATAATGTCAATAGCTCGCGAAGCTGGAAGCCGCACAAAAATAGCCGTATGGTCCGGCGACGCCAACGTAGACCCGATAGGCGCGTGTGTTGGGCCGCGGGGAGTCAGGGTAGGAAATATTGTAGAAGAGCTTCACGGGGAGAAAATAGACATAATAAAATATTCCGAAGATCCGGCGGAATTCATAGCCTCGGCGCTTTCTCCCGCCGATGTTTTGTCCGTTGAGATTTTAACCGAGGGAAAAAGCTGCAGGGTATCGGTCCCGGACGACCAGCTCTCGCTCGCCATAGGCAAGGAAGGCCAGAACGCAAGACTTGCCGCAAAGCTTACAAACTATAAAATCGATATAAAGCCGTCATCGCAAGCTTAGCCTTAAGGTTAGGGGTTGTGTCCTATAAAGCCTTTTGTGGAGGGGTAAAGTTGCAGAAAAGAAAAGTGCCGCTCAGGCAGTGCCTCGGCTGCCGCCAGATGCT
>JAUZPW010000275.1 GCA_030705725.1 Bacillota bacterium | reverse complement strand
TTCCGGAAATGTAAAAATAATGCCGATGGATCCTCTTGACGAGGTTTATCAGGAGCTTTCGCAATACATTTCAAAGAACAATCTCGGTAATGAGATAACCCTGCAAAACTCCGATTCCTTCGTCAGAATAAGGATTGAAGGAGTTCTGATGTTTTATCCGGACAGTCCGCAGCTGCTCGACAGCAGCAAGCCGATAATTAAAACCATCGCCCAGGCGCTCATAAAAATATATGACAGAATCGACCGCATAACAATATCCGGCCACACCGCGACCATGGGAGAGTATACAAAACAGAACAACGCCTTTGCCTGGTCCCTTTCGGTAAACCGAGCCAACACGGTCAGAGAAAGCTTAACCGAATGCGGTCTTAAGGAAGGTAAGATTTCGCTTGAGGGTTACGGGCATAACGTGCCCATAGCGCCGAACAGTACCGAGGCGGGCCGATCTAAAAACCGCCGCGCGGAAATCACTGTTTATAAGAACACAATACAAAAGTAGAACCTTCGGGGCCAAACCCCGAAGGTTCTGTCATATACATGGTTTTCCAAGATCGCCGGGTGAATCAATATCCTTAAGTTCGCCGGAGTCGACGCGATAAATAAAGGTGTCCAGAGGATATTTGCGGATTATTTGCTTGCCGCCCGTATCGCCCGACAGCTTTTTTAGCTCCGGCGCGTATTTCCCTGAAAAGACGACAGGGTTCCCGGCAGCCTCGCCGTCCGACACGCACCCGATGCCCTTTCCGCTTTTTATCGACGCTTTTATAAAGGCTTCGGCGGTTTCAGGCCTCAAATAGGGCTGGTCGGCTACAAAAAACGCGTAATAATCCGTGTCCTCAGGAAGGCTTTTGACGCCTAGCCTGACAGATGCCGATATACCCTCGCCGCTTTCAGGGTTATTTACCGCGCAGGCTTTTTCAATAACGGCCCGCTCTAGAATTTCGGGGTAACTGCTGACGACCGTAAGACGGGTCTCGAAATCGCGGCTTAAGCTTTCCATTAATTGCCTTAGGTTAGTCAGCGTATGGACAAATAACGGCCTTCCCGCAATCGGATATAACAGCTTGTTGGAGCCGAAACGGCGGGAAAAGCCGGATGCCATCATAATAATCCCAAGCTTCATTTATAAACGCCCCTGTTCATAGCGGCTCGTAAAGTAAAGTAACCTGCCCGCCGCAAATCATGCCGAGTGAAGCGCTTTCCCTGTTCGATAGATCATAAGTCTCGGTTTTGGCGGCGCTTAGCTCTTTAGCCTCGGCAACGGCACGGTACTCAATCGCCCCGCCGCCGACGCTTCCGTAAATATTGCCGTCTTGAAGCACGAGCATCCGGCTGCCGACGCCCCTCGGCGATGATCCTTTTTTGTCGATAATGGTTACCATAACGCCTTTTATGTCGTCTTCCTCAAGCTTTTTCCCTATATCCGCGTCCAGCGTCATCGTCTGGCTCCCGCTCTTAACCTGTATTATCTCACCCATAATACTCACTGCGATTTCCGCGGGTGTCTGCGCGCCGATTTTTAGCCCGATCGGCGCGTGTATGCGCTTTATATCCCGCTCGGTAAACCCTCTGTCGGCAAGCTTTTTTACGGTTGTTTCCACTTTTGTGCGGCTCCCGATCATCCCTATATAGGGGCAGTGTCTCTTAAGAAGCTGCGCCGCGCACGCTTCGTCGCCGACGTGCCCTCTGGTCACGATAACATAGTAGGTGTTTGGAGTATTGGGAATATTAGCGTCAAGCTCAGCGTAATCACAGCAAACGGTCAGCCCCGCTTCCTTGAATCTTTCCGGGTCTGCAAATTCAGGCCTGTCGTCCGCCACCACTACCTCGAAGTCAAGCATATCCCCTAATCTGCAGACAGGGACCGCCACATGCCCTCCGCCGAGAATCACAAGCCTCGGCCGTTTTGTAAAAATCTCAACAAAAAAAGCAGTCCCGTTTACCTCAGAGCATCCGGGGCTAATTTCGTTCAAATCCACCCGCTTGGCTTCCCAGAAACCGTCCCCGGCGTTTCCCGAAAAACGCGTTTCTGAATCTGCTTTTTCCGCCTGCCATACCATCCTGCTTCCCGTAAATTCGCCGCTCGTTACGGTTGCCGATTTAACGGTTTCTCCTCTTTCGATCATTTGCCTGATGTAAGGGTAAAGCGCTTTCATGAAATCACTCCGTTCGACATTACGACTCCCGGGTCGGCCCCGAGGCGGTCGATCATTTCTTTGCCTGTTTTCTGCAAGTCTTCATTGTCTGCCTGATTTATTACCGGAATAACCTTTTTATTCCGAAGCGGCTTCAGATAACCCTCGCTAAGCAGCAGACATATATCCTCCGATCTGAGAGTCTCCTTCTGGTCGCCCAGAACTTTCTTTGCTAGCTCCCATCTGTGACAGAAAAGCGTTCCCGGCTTTCCTGCGGCGCTCAGCCCTGTAACGGCAAGGATAATATCCGTGTCGGGAGGTATTACGGGTTCTGCGTTGTTTGGAAATTTAACCGGCAGCTTTTTTGAGCCGTCTGCCTCTATAAGCACCAGATCCGCCCATGGAGCGCACAAGCGGTAAAGCGCGTCGCCCGGCCAAGCAATCTTGCCGTCCGTTGCTTCGATTCCGGCAATTACGATATTGTTTTTTGTTAGCGCGTTTTTGATTTCGTCTGCGCGTCCCGTCAAAACTCCGTATTTAGCCGGCTTATACATACGCGTGGTTGTAAATATAAGCGTCTTTTTGCCGAACATCTTTTGTTCTTCGGCGAGCCGCATAATAATTGAAGTTTTGCCCCCCGAACCGCAGACCGCAATCCTCGCGTTCGGGATAAGCTCCGGCCCGAGCGCTTCCGAAATGGTCTGCTTCGCTGCCCATTGTCCGCGCTTTACGAATATAATCATGTTAAACCTGCTCCGATATTTTT
>JAUZPW010000274.1 GCA_030705725.1 Bacillota bacterium | reverse complement strand
TCTCCCGAAGAATAGTTATAGTGGCAAGCGGCGATTTGTCGCCTAATCTGACGCCTTCCGGCCCCTACGGCTACTGCGCCGAAGGGCCTGAGTTCGACGCGCGCGCGGTCGGGGCAATGAAATCCGGCGATTTTTCTGTTTTTCTGAATTTTGACGAGGAATTCTGCGAAAAGGCCGCGGAATGCGGGCTCAGATCTTTTGTTGAAATGGCGGGCGCGCTTGACGGAAAGGCCGTCAGGCCGGACTTTCTTTCCTACGAAGGCCCGTTCGGGGTCGGTTATGCCGTATGCGGCTATGAAATAACAGGCCCGGATGAAAAACGCCGTTTCGGCCTGATTTATGAAAAAGAGCAGCTGTCCCGCCTGAAGGATATAAAGGAAAACGAAGACGAATACGTACGTCTCGCGAGGCTTTCTCTTGAAAGCTATATCATCGGCAAAACTAAAATCAAACGACCGGACGCCCTGCCTCATCAAATGCTGGCGAAAAAAGCGGGCGTTTTCGTATCTCTTAAGAAGGACGGGCTTTTGCGGGGCTGCATAGGCACGATAGAACCTGTAAAAGCCTGCGTCGCCGACGAAATAATAGAAAACGCTGTAAGCGCCGCCTCAAAAGACCCGCGTTTTGAGCCTGTGGATAAAAGTGAGCTTCCCTTTTTAGTATACAGCGTGGATGTGCTCGGCGTTCCCGAGCCAGTGACGGACGTAAAGGAGCTCGACGCCAGGGAGTATGGTGTCATTGTATCCGCAGGCGAGAGGCGCGGGCTTTTGCTTCCGAACCTCGGGGGTATAGATACGCCGGAGCGCCAGATAGAGATAGCGCTGTCGAAAGCGGGCATCGGGGCGAACGAAAAATACCGTCTCGAGCGCTTTAATGTTGTGAGGCACAAATGAACAGAGTTAAATGTGAAATTTGTCCCCATGAATGCAGCCTTAAAGAATCTCAGCATGGCTTTTGCCGCGCCAGAAGCAATAAAAAAGGAGTAATCTGCGACGACAATTACGGCCTTTTGACGTCTCTGGCGCTCGATCCGATAGAGAAAAAGCCGCTCCGAAGGTTTTATCCCGGAAGCAAAATTCTGTCCGTCGGGAGCTTCGGCTGCAACTTTCGCTGCCCTTTCTGTCAGAACTTTGAAATATCGATGTCCGGAATCGAGTATGCAAACACGGTCTATATGCCTCCGGAGGATCTGGTCAGCAAGGCTGTTTCGCTTAAAAGCAGAGGCAATATCGGCATAGCCTACACCTTTAACGAGCCCCTCATCGGTTACGAATATATTTTCGATACCGCCTTATTGGTGCGCGCCAAAAGCCTGAAAAACGTAGTTGTGACAAATGGCTTCATTAATGAAAAACCGCTCAGAGCCCTCCTGCCCTATATCGACGCTTTTAATATAGACCTCAAATCGCTTTCCGAGAGGTTCTATCAGAAGATAGGCGGAAACCTCGAAACAGTGAAGCAAACAATTGAGATCTCCGTAAAAGCCTGCCACGTGGAGATAACCCTGCTCGTTATCCCCGGGCTTAACGATTCTCCGGATGAAGTCCGGAATATTTCCGGTTGGCTCGCCGGAATAGATAAGGGCATTCCGCTCCATGTCACCCGTTTTTTTCCGCGTTACAAAATGTCTGACTGGGCAGCCACGCCGCCGGAAACGATTTATGAGCTTGCGCGCATCGCCAGGGAATCGCTTTTATATGTTTATGAGGGAAATTGCTGAAAAAAAGAGAAAGGCAGGATATGTCTGTTGACAAATATTGATAAACTAACTAGAATAATCTCCGTCACCTCAAATATAGTATTTTTCGGCGGAGCCGGGGTTTCTACCGAAAGCGGCATTCCGGACTTCAGAAGCACGGACGGGCTCTATAGCCAAAAGTGGAAATACCCCCCTGAAACAATACTGAGCCATAGCTTTTATGAGCAGCATACTTCGGAATTTTATAAATTCTATAAAGAGAAGATGATTATTGCAGGGGCGCGGCCGAATAAAGCGCATTATAAGCTTGCGGAGCTTGAAAAGGCCGGCAAACTGAAAGCCGTCATAACGCAGAATATAGACGGGCTGCATCAGATGGCGGGAAGCCGCGAGGTGCTCGAGCTTCACGGCTCGGTTAAGCGGAATTACTGCCAAAAATGCGGCAGGCTCTATGATGAGAATTTTATTCTTCAAAGCCCGGATATACCGAAATGCCTCTGCGGCGGTATAGTAAAGCCCGACGTGGTGCTTTATGAGGAGGGCTTAAGCGGCGATACGCTGAGTTCGGCCGTTTATTACATAGAGCATGCAGACGCCCTCATTATCGGCGGCACCTCCCTCGCCGTTTACCCGGCAGCGGGGCTTATAGACTATTTTCGCGGTGAACACCTCGTCGTCATAAACCGGGCGCCCACGCCCAGGGACGGCCGCGCCACGCTTCTTATAAACGGCAGTATCGGCGAAATAATGGGGGAAGTACCAGTTGACCCATCCGGTCAATGATATAAAATTTAACACAATTTTAATGTGCCGCATGTTAGAATACTTTTGTTTAACATTTAAATGGAAAGGTGTCAAGTCTATGCGTCGGCTTCCCCTTACATATATTCAGATGATCGCGCTCGGGTTTTTTCTGATTATAATTACCGGCGGGCTTATACTGAGTCTCCCTGTTTCGTCAAGAGACGGCTCTTTCACTCCGATAGTGGACTCAATTTTTACCGCCTCCTCGGCCACCTGCGTAACGGGCCTTGTCGTTTACGACACCTATACGCACTGGTCTCTTTTCGGGCAGATAGTTATAATCGCGCTCATCCAGATAGGCGGTCTCGGGTTTATGAGCCTCGCCACGCTGTTTTCCATGATGCTTCACAGAAAGATCGGCCTCCGCGAACGCGAGCTGATGAAAGAAGCCGCGAACACCAC
>JAUZPW010000273.1 GCA_030705725.1 Bacillota bacterium | reverse complement strand
GCTGCGACGGGGATTGCTGCCTTCCCGCGGAAGAGGCCGCCGGTCTTGCCGGCACCATCTCCTACGAGCTGTTTTGCTCCGTTGCAAAAAGGGTACCGAGAAACTATAAGTAATATCCGCTAAACAAAAAAAGAAGGGGCCGCACTTCACTGCGGTCCCTTCTTTTTTTGTTGTCCTTTGCGCGCAAGCAAAGTAATTTGCCGGATAAAATCGGTTTTGGCACGGGTATAGCCGTCCCTGTCGAATTCATAGCGGAGCGCGAGCCTTTTCTTTAGCTCGGCGTATTCTGCCGCGGCGTCAGGATTGGCACGCAGATAGTCCCGGAAATAAAGCTCATCCCAGTCGCCCGGATAGCGGACGTGAACGTGGAAGGCCTGCCCCGAAAATCCGCGCGCGGTATAGCCCATCATAAACATCATGTGCGGGGGAGGATTATCGCTCCGCGTCGCCGAGCTCCGACAGAAATTCCTCGTCGCGTTCCGGGCGCAGCAGGGCGTAAACGCAGGAATCCCCGAGCTCGCCGTTTTTATAAACGCTGTTTTTTAATATTCCCTCGAGCCTGAAGCCCGCGTTTTCCAGCACTTTGCGAGACCCGTTGTTTCGGGCAAAGGGTTCGGCGAATATGCGCGCTATATCAAAGCGCGAAAAAGCCGTTCTCGTTATCTGACAGACGGCGCCGCTCATAATGCCCATGCCCCAGAACGGCTCGCCCAGCCAGTAGCCGAGCTCGGCGCTCTTGCTGTATACATCATCTTTTACAAACACGCCGATACTGCCGACAGCCTCGTTATTAACGTCTATTGCGAGACTGAGATTTGTATTTTTATCGGCGCTCAGACAGCTTTTTATGTAGAATTCCGCGTTTTGGAGCGAGTACGGACTGGGAAAGGCGTCGCGAAGATTCAAAGCGATCTTAGGGTTATTCGCGTAACGGGCGGCGCTTTCGGCGTCTTCCATACGCCATTCCCTGAGCTTAAATTCCATAAAGCTTCTCCTTGTCTTCCATCATATTCTTATTATACGCTCCGATCCGAAAATGAGAATACTGTAGAATGCTTTACCGCAAATCTTTGGCTTTTTTTACGGCTTCTTTTATTTCCTGATAGCTCGTGCAGCGGCAAAGGTTCGATTGAAGCCAGGATTCGACGGTGTAATCGTCCGGGTCGGGATGGTTATTAAGCAGCGAACGGCAGACCATTATAAAGCCCGGGGTGCAGAAGCCGCACTGAAAGGCGTTTTTTTCTATAAAAGCGTTCTGGACAGGCGTATCGGAAAGTCCTTCTATTGTGGTAATTTCATGGCCGACGGCCTCGACGGCAAGCATCAGGCAGGATTTAACCGGAAGGTTATCCACGAGCACCGTGCATACGCCGCAGTCGCCGTTTTCGCAGCCTATTTTTGTGCCGGTGAGGCCGAGCTGGTTTCGCAGAACTTCGGCAAGTATATCGGACGGCCGGACAGCAACCTCGCGGACGACGTTATTTACGCTCAGTTTTATTATGTTTTTACCGGATAATTTAAGCATTTATTTTGTCCTTCTTTATTTGCTTCAGCTCCCGGATTATGCTTTCGACGGTTTTTATAAGAATAAACGTCCGGTAATCGGCGGAGCCCGAGGCGTCGTTTCGAATCGGCGCGCTGATATTCCGGACAAGGTTTTCGGCAAGGACTGCTTCATCCGTATCCGGATCGAGCGGCACATCGGCGAGCCTCAAAGGAAAGTGACAAAGTCCGCTCACGGCGGTGCGCATTACGTTATCATAGAGCAGCACGCACACCGTTACCAGAGGATAGCCTATTTTCTCGATTTTTGATTTTTTTATATGGAAGTACGGGCACTGCGCGAATTTCTTTTCGAGGCTTATTTTAACTATCAGCTCGCCGGGCCTCAGTCCGCCGCCGGAGAATACTTCGGGAACGGGCGCCTCTTTTAACCCTTCGGCGCTCTGAAGGCAAACCGAGCTGTCGGAAATAAGAAGCGGCAGAAGGGACTCGTGGTATATTATTGTGCCCGCAAGGTTGCCGCCGAGCGTTATTTTTTCCTGCACGGTATGGTCGGCTATGCGCCCCGCCGCAAGCCCCAGCAGGGGGAATATGCCCGACGCGGTTATTTTGGCGAGGGTGACGGCTGCGCCTATCGTTATATGGTTGTCGTTTATCCCGAATTCAAGGCATTCAGGGATTTTTTTTATATCTATGACGGCGCCGGGCGTTACGTTCATTACTCTCGCCATGCTTATTATTTCCGTTCCCCCGCCGTAGTAAAGAGGGCTCCTGCCTTCTTTTTGCAGGGTAACGAAAATTTCGGACGCCTCTTTGAGCGTATCGGGGAGATAGTATTCAAAATCAAAGGGTATCATTTTTCCCTCCGGCTTTAGTTTTCACGGCGTTCCATAAGCTTTCAAAGGTCACCGGCAGGGAATCAAGCTCGACGCCAGCCGCTCTGCTTAATGCGTTTAACAGCGCGGGCGGCATACCCAAAACGCCGTGCTCGCCGAGACCGCGCGCGCCGAAAGGCCCGCCGGGGTTCGGCGTTTCTATAAAGTCCACAATATATTCCGGGTTTTCGGCAAAATGCATTATTTTATATGTCCTGAGGCTTGTGTCGGCCGGCTCGCCGCCCGGCGTATAATAATTTGCTTCCCTCGTCGCAAGGCTCAGGCCGGTGTTCATGGCTCCCGTGACCTGACCCGCAGCGCAGTTTACGTCGATGATCCTTCCGGCGTCAAGCACCGTCGCCGCTTTTATGAGCCTGAAGGTATGCTCAATGTTTTCAGATTCCACCTCGACGGCCTGGGCCCCGACCGTCCAGTACGGCCCCGGCTTTCCCTTCCCGGTTTCCTCGTCCAGGGCCGTGAGATGCTTCATTACAAAATGCCCCCTGCCGATGACAGGGCCGCCGACGGCGTTTCCGTCGGGCTCTTTTAT
>JAUZPW010000272.1 GCA_030705725.1 Bacillota bacterium | reverse complement strand
GTGTACGGCACCAAAGTCATATCGTCCTGCGACCACTGCGCGCCATCAAACTTTTCTTCGTACACCCCGATAACGGTACATTCATCTCCGTTTATCCTCAAAACCTTACCTACGGGATTTTCACAGCCGAACAGCTCTTTTTTTACTCTTTCGCCGATTACGGTAACCTTAAGGTGGCTTTTTATATCCGTATAGGAAAGCCCACGGCCGCTGACGACCTTATTTTTGTTGCAGACGTCATAGTTGTCGTTGCCGAAAAAAACGTTGGTATCGAGTACTTTGCTCCTGTACCTTACCTTATATTGACTGCTCTGGTTCGGGGTTACGCCGTCTACATAGTCCGAAAGTCCCTTGCAGTATGCGTAAAGATCGTCCGTAATGTTGATGCTGTCGCTCCAGTAGTTAACGTTAATCTTGTTGGTGCCCATTTTTTCAAACTGTTCCATAACGGTCTTCTGCGTGCCCTGAACGACCGAAACGAGCGTAATAACGGAGCTGACGCCTATAATAATTCCGAGCATGGTCAAAAAAGACCTTACTTTATTGTTTGTTATAGACTTGAACGCCATCAGGAATGATTGGTAGAAATTCATGCTTCAGCCCCTCTCCCGGCGTATACGTCGCTTTTATTTATGTCGGATTGGATTTTGCCGTCACTGATTGTGATGACCCGTTTCGCGTATTCCGCAAGCTTGTTATCATGCGTTATTAAAAGCACGGTCGTTCCGGCTTCATTTAAATCCTTCAGCTTTTCCATGATTTCGTGTCCCGACTGAGAATCAAGGTTGCCGGTCGGCTCGTCGGCCATGATTATCGGAGGCCTTGTGGAAATAGCCCTTGCAATGGCGACGCGCTGCTGCTGGCCTCCGGACATTTCCGTGGGCCTGTGATTTATTCTGCCGGCAAGATCAACGGATTTGAGAGCCTCAAACGCAAGCTCCTTCCTTAAGCTGGGCTTAACCCCCCTGTAAATAAGCGGAAGCTCGACGTTTTCAAGCGCCGTAAGCGCCGGGATAAGATTAAATCCCTGGAAAATAAAGCCGATTTTCTGGTTTCTTATGGTAGAGAGCTTAGAAAGCCTCATACGGCTTACATGCTCGCCTTCAAGAAGATACTCGCCGTATGTCGGTATGTCAAGGCAGCCCAGAATATTCATAAGGGTGGATTTCCCGGAGCCGGACTGCCCCAATATAGTTACAAACTCACTGTTCTCTATTCGCATCGAAACGTTGTCGAGTGCTCTTACCTCGCTCTCGTGGCCTTCGTTATATATCTTGCTTATATGCCTAATTTCAATCAGACTCATATCGCTTCATCCCACGGTAACGCTTGCGCCTGCGCTCATGCCGTCCGCGTTCTGATCCGGCTGACCGATAAGCGAGACTGTATCGCCCTCGACAAGCCCGCTTTTTATCTCGGTGTTCTGACTGTCTGAGACTCCGATTTCAACAATCGCCGCTTCATAGCCTTCCGGAACCAGCTTTTTATCGATTTTTGCGGGCTTGTCAATTTTGCGTCCGTCAACCGTTTTGACAAATACCGCGGTGCCAGATTCGGTGTATGTAACTGCGGCGGACGGAACCATGAGACAATTCTCTTTCACCATGGCAGAAATTCTGTAATTTACGCCCACCCCTGGCCTTAAATCACCGGGATTGTCCAATGTGATTCTCGCAGGGAAATAGGCTACGCCCCCGCCTTTGCTTGAATCCGACTTAGCGTTGAGGCTGATCGAATTTACAGTTCCGGTAACCGTAGATGTTCCGTCAGTTTTATCGTAGCTGATTTGGACGGGAACTCCCACCGTCACCTTTGAAACATCCATTTCCTGTACGTTAATATCAACGTACATTTTAGTGAGATCGGCAATAACCACGACGTCCGTTCCGTAATTCTCAATTTCATCACCGACTTCTTTTAATATCGAAGTCACCACGCCGTTTATCGGTGATACCATCGTACTCTCCTGCATCGCTTTCTGACGCTTCGCATATTCGTCCTGCGCGTCCTTAAGGGTCTGCGCGGCGCTCTCTATCTTTGATTGAGGGTCTTTATCGCTTTTTAGCCTGCAGATGACCTGGCCTGCACTATATACCTTAAATTCCTCTATGTCCTCGCTTAATACCTCTCCCGAAGCTTTGAACGAAAGCGCTTCCTCCCTGTTGTATTGGAGCTTTCCGTCCTCGGCGGGCATGATGTTTCCTCCGGGTGTTTTGATTATTGCCGAGGCAACCATATCCTTTTTCAGCGTCCCTGGATTATTAATCTTTAAGTTTACTCTGAATAGAACCGATCCCTGATCCGTAATCTTTTTAACCTTCTCGACGGATTCGACTTTTCCGGGTACCGTCGACATGCTTACGGGAATAGATACGGAAGCGTCCATACCCGGTTTGATTTTATCGACAAAGCCGTAGCTGAAATAAAGGCTCAGCTTTAAGACGGAGTCGTCCACAAAGGTTCCTAGCGCTGTGCCGCTCGTTATATCCTGCCCCGATTCTACATTTTTTGCCTGAAGATCGATGAGCTTTCCGTCAAACGGAGCCTTAAGCTCAAGATTTTTAATTTCATCGTTAATAGATCTGAGAGAATCCTCGGCGTCCGACAGCGCGGTTTTGGCTTTTGCGAGATCTGCTCTGATTTCCGTATCGTCGACGGTAAAAATTTTGTCTCCCGCTTTGACGCTGTCTCCGGCTTTGACGTATATCTGAGTTATTTTGCCTTTTAAATCCTCGCCCAGTTTTTTCTCTTCCTTGGGCACCACGGTGCCCCAGCCCGTTACAAAGGACTCAAGCCTGCCTCGGGTAACAACCGCGGTCTGTCCCTCTTTGTCCTTATTTTCACTTTTATTAAGTACATATTTGACTAAAAATACGGCTCCGACTATAAAAAGCAGGGCAATTATAGAAAAAATAATCCTCTTCTGTT
>JAUZPW010000271.1 GCA_030705725.1 Bacillota bacterium | reverse complement strand
TGCCGGAGCTGTTTTGGGGGACGTATCTACCGGCGCTATGGTCGGCGCACTTTGCGAGCTCTCGTTCACGGGCCTTGCGCCTATAGGCGGCGCGTCCATACCGGACGGCCTGACCTGCGGCATTATGGCATCGGTGCTCGCCATTTCGCAGAAACTGAGCGTAACCGAGGCTTACGCGCTCTCGCTTCCGTTCTGCTATCTGAGACAATACATCGGCGTACTTAAGAATTCGATATTCCCCATAATCTTCAACCAGAGGGCCGAGGATATTGCCGAGACCGGCGATACGAAGAGGCTATTAAGGCTGCATTTCTTCACACTCGGATTACAGGCGCTTATCGCCTCCATCGTTATTTTCGTTTGCGCCTATGCGGCGAAGGACGCCATCGGCGCAGTAGTCGGATCGATTCCGCAGTGGCTGATGCACGGACTCAGCCTGGCAGGAGGAATGATGCCGGCAGTCGGCTTCAGCATGATGCTAGCCATCGTATTCAAGATTCAGTATCTGCCGTTCCTCATTACAGGCTTCGTAATTTCCTGCTACTTAAACGCAGGCGTTATGCCGATAGCCCTGCTTGCGGCGTCGGCGGCAATTTTCTACTACTTCTTTATCAATGACGGCAGCGAGTCAGCAAAAGGAGGTTCGGAAAACGATGGTATCTAGTGAGATTAAAGTCAGAAATCACCTGACTAAACAGGATATAAACAAAATGGCGACGCGCGCCATTATGCTTCAGTCGAACTACAACTACGAACGCCAGCAGGGCACCGGCTTTGCCGCTTCCATCGCGCCGACTCTTAAAAAGATTTACGGCGATGACGTTAAAGGGCTCGGCCAGTCGCTTAAATGGCATACCAAGTTCTTAAACACCACCCCGGTCGTAAGCACGTTCATTATGGGCGTCGTGGCTTCAATGGAAGAAGCGAACGCCCCGCTCGAAACCGTCAACAGCGTTAAAAACTCGCTGTTCGGGCCTTTGGCCGGCATAGGCGACACTATCATCTGGTATACGGCGCTTCCGCTTGCCGCCGCCATAGGCGCATCCATTGCGAAAAACGGCAGCGCGCTCGGCGCGTTGATCTATGTTCTTATAATGACGGCTGCCAACTGCTTAAGGTGGCCGGGCGCGCATCTCGGATACCACACCGGCGTCGCAGGAATCAGCAAGTTAAACGCGCGCTTAGGGAAGATTTCAACAGCGGCGACAATGCTCGGCGTTACCGTTTTGGGCGCTTTGATCGCAAGCTACGTTTCCCTGAAGTTCACAATAACGATTCCGCTCAGCGCGTCTTATTCCTTCGACCTGCAGAAAGACTTCTTCGATCATATTTTCCCGAACCTTGTTCCGGCTATCGTCACCTTCGTTATTTTTACGCTTTATAAAAAGAAAGGCGTCAAGCCCACAAAGCTTATCCTCCTTCTAATTGCGGCCGGCATTTTAATGTCGCTGCTCGGGATTGCATAAAGGTTACGGAGTTAAACAGAATAATTATATACTTGTGTGCCGCTTTTAAAGCGGCACGCAAGTATATAAGAAACAATAGTTCATTCATCAGAGAAATGGGGTTAATGTCACTATGCCGAAAACCATGCTAGACTATATTCGGGAGTCGCATACCGCGGTGCTGCAAAACATCGACAACAGCGAAAAGCTGACCAGGCAATTTGTGGACAACTATATGGAGTGCCAAAACGGGAGACTTGTTTTGGTCGCCTCCGGTTCTTCTTACAACGGCGCAGTTTGCGCAAAGCCGTTTATGGAAAAAATGCTCGGAAAAGAAGTAACGGTGATGCCCCCTTACACATTTGTAAATTACGGCTTCGAGATCGGCAAAAACGATATGGTCGCCGTTGTTTCGCAAAGCGGAGGCAGCACGAACTCAATCGCCGCTCTTAAGAAGATTAAGGAGCTCGGGCTTAAAACAATCGGTATAACCGGAAACCTTGAAAGCGATTTTAAGGATTACAGCGACGTGCTCATCGAGTACGGAGTCGGTATTGAAACCGTCGGTTTTGTTACGAAGGGCGTTATGACGCTGGCTCTTTATCTTATGCTGAGCGCGCTCGAAATCGCCAAAAAGCTTGGCAGGGTAAGCGGTTCGGAATATGGCGCGTGGCTTGAAAAAATGAGGAAAGCCGCGTCAACCTATCCCTCTGTTGAAAAGAAAACCCTCGACTTCATTGAAAAGAACAAAAAGGTATTCACCTCGATGAAGCAGTCGTATCTCATCGGCGCGGGGCCGGGCTTCGGGATAGCCCTTGAAGGCGCGCTCAAAGAAGGAGAAACCGTAAAGATTCCGACATTCGCCTATGAGCTTGACGAATTTGTGCACGGGCCGAATTTCCAGCTTAACCCGGACTATACCGTGACGTTTGTCGACTGCGACATGAAAACGCACGACAGGCTGCTTCAGCTTGCGGACGCGACCTTTGACGTTACGGACAGAGTTTTTATCTTAAGCCTTTTCGGCGAAAAACAGGCTGCCGGAGGAGCGCTTAAGGGCAAAACCTTAATGCTCGACGCCGACGATATAGACCCGTTCGTTAGCGTTTTTACTCTTCTTCCGTATTTCCAGCTGGTTTCCTACGATGTATCCGAAAGGCTGAATTCGTGGAAAGGACACCCGCTTTTCGCCGATTTTGAAACAAAATCGGGATTTAAATCGGAAAGGCATATAAAAATGCGCGAGGAGCAGAAAAAAGCAGGTCTCTAAATAAACGTAGGCTTTTTGTCTACAGTCTGGGGCAGAGCTTTCTGCTCTGCCCGTTATTTATATTATCTTAAGGCAAAACGGGACGTATGAGGAGGATCTTACTACCTGTGTTTCGCGAAGAAATAAGCAAGGGGCGTCTTTACGTTTCGTTATCGGCGATATTGTTCGGCGTTATCCCAATGTTCACTTCCATTAGCTACAGTCTTGGAAATAACG
>JAUZPW010000270.1 GCA_030705725.1 Bacillota bacterium | reverse complement strand
CTTTATTAACGCCGAAAACGCCGAAAAAATCGGGCTTTTTCCCGATGGTTTAGCCGATAAGCTTACAGTCGCGGGAAACACCGCTTTGAGCGGGGCGTCTCTTATTCTGCTCTCAAAAGAAAATGCGGGAAACGTTATAAAGAACGCACGCGAGCTTTCGCTGTCTGAAAGCGAGTTTTTTAAGACGCGCTACATTGAAAGAATGGCAATATAAAACCGGCTTTAAGCCGGTTTTTACAGCTTTGCAAGAATTTTAGAAACAATTTCATCGGTATCCATGCCGGACGCGTCGAGAACTATGTCGGCGGTTTCAAGATAAACGGGGCGGCGATTTTCATAAAGCCTTATTATTTCTTCATCCGATTTTCCGTTTATCAGCGGGCGGCCCTGGTCTGACGCCAGGTTCAGAAGGATTTTTTCCGGCGGAGCGTCTAAGAATACGAGCACAGAATGCTTTTTAAGGCTTTCGACGTTTCTACGGCGGAGTACGGCTCCGCCTCCCACTGCGATCACTGTGTTTTTAGCACGGGAGAGGGAAAAGATTGCCTCCGATTCGGCTTTTCTGAAATATTCTTCGCCCCTTTCGGAAAAAATTTCAGGAATTGAGGCCTTTTCGCTCTCCTCAATGAGAGCATCGGTGTCGACGAAAGAAAAGCCTGATATTTCCGCCAGGGCTTTGCCGGTTGTCGTCTTGCCTGAGCCCATAAAGCCTGAAAGGGCTATATTTTTTTTGCTACAGACGGGCGCCGAGGGAGCGAATCCTCCCGAAGCGAGTTCCCCGAGGGTTTCAAAAAAAGACGGGTAGGAAATATCGACGGCTTCGCAATTATTTATTTCCGAGGGGCCGTCGGCTGCAAGCGACGCAATCGCCATTGCCATCGCTATGCGGTGGTCGAGGTGGGATTCGTAAACGGCGCCGTGTAAAGCTCCGCCATTTATAATAAAGCCGTCTTCAGTCGGGAAGATGTCAGCTCCCGCTTTTTTAAGCTCCTGCGCTGTTGTCAAAATTCTGTTTGACTCCTTATAAAGAAGCTCAGACGCGTCTTTTATGACCGTTTGGCCCTGGGCAACGGATGCGGCGACTGCAAGCACGGGGATCTCGTCTATCATGCGGGGGATGATCCCGCCGCCGATTACAGTCCCATGAAGCCTTGAAGAGCGGGCGGTAATCGAGCCGCTAAGCTCGCCGTCGTCTTTAACGTCGGATATTTCTATGTCGGCGCCCATATTTTTAAGCGCGTCGATTATTCCGGTGCGCCTCGGGTTTAAGCCGACGTTCTCTATTTTAATCTTGGAGCCTTCGGTAATCAGTGCCGCGACGATAAAGAACGCCGCGGACGAGATGTCGCCGGGCACGGAAATTTGACAGGCTTGAAGCTTTTTCCCGGGAGTAAGGGTAATCACGCTGCCGGACACCTCAAGGTCCGCGCCGAAACGTTTCATCATTAGCTCGGTGTGATCCCTTGAAAACCCGTTCTCTCTGATTATCGTTTTGCCGGAAGCGAACAGGCCCGCCAGAAGAAGCGACGATTTAAGCTGGGCGCTTGCTACGGGCAGGGTATAGTCTATTCCGTGCAGAACGCTTTTTTTTATTTCAAGAGGGCAGTAATTTCCGCCCTTCGCCGAGATGCTTGCCCCCATAAGAGAAAGAGGCTCAATGATGCGGCGCATGGGCCGCCTGCAAATCGATTCGTCGCCGGAAATGCAGCTTTCAAACGGCTGCCCCGAAAGAATTCCGCAGAGAAGACGCGTAGTAGTTCCGGAATTGCCGGTGTATAAAATTTCGGCGGGAGGGGTGAGCGAATTTAGCCCGCCTCCGTAAACCGATACCGTATCGCCGTCTGTCTCGGTTTTTACGCCCAGCTTGGAAAAACAGCTTATAGTCGAAAGGCAGTCGGCGGCTTTTAAGAACCCGTTGATTTTTGTTACGCCGTGCGCTAAAGAACCGAGCATAACGGCCCTGTGCGAAATCGATTTATCGCCCGGAACAGAAAAAGTTCCGCGCATTTTTTTTGCGGGCGTGATTTTCATAGGCCGCCTCCCGAGTATGTTCCAAGTATTCTTAAAAACGGAAGCTCCTTCTTAAGCTGAAGCAGCACCGCGCGCGTTGCGTTAAAACCGAGGTTCCCGTCGAAGTCCACATAAAAGTAATACTCAAACGGAGTGCCGGGGCGGGGCCTTGACTGAATGTGGCTCAGATTGATTTTATAATCTGCAAAAACAGAAAGAACCTCGGCGAGTGAACCGCTCAAATGCGGCAGGGCGAACGCTATAACAACCTTGTCGTCGGCCGCTTTTTTAATAAGCGCGGACGAGACGGATATGAAGCGCGTAAAATTACTGCTCCCGTTCGCTATATCTTTTTCTATTGCGTCGAGACCGTAAATGCGAGCCGTATCTAATGAAGCTATCGCCGCGGTGTCAGGCCTTTTAAGCTCATAAACCATACCTGCTGCCACGGCGGTATTTGAAACCGGTACCGCCTCGGCACCGATACGCCGCAGAAGTCCGCTGCACTGGGACAGCGCGTGCGGATGCGAAAGAACTCTTTTTATTTCCGACAGCGGCGTTCCCGGCAGGGCGAGAAGTGCGTGGTTTATAGGCAGCATAAACGATTTATTTATATATAGCCTGTATTTAAGCAGATAGTCGTATACCTCGCCGACAATTCCGGCCATGGAGTTTTCGAGCGGGAGAACGCCGCAGGAACCAGCGGTTTCGGACACCTCGGCAAAAATATCCTCGAAGTTTCTGACGTTTTTATATTCAGAGCCGGGATACATTTTTATGGATGCCACGTTCGAATAAGCGCCTTTTTGGCCCTGATAGAAAACAACCGGCGATTTTTCCACGGCTTGCTCCGGAATTTCCGGGATAAACGCGGGGGAAGCGTCCAGAAGAAGAGAATACTGCGATTCCCGGCTTAACCGTATAAGGTT
>JAUZPW010000027.1 GCA_030705725.1 Bacillota bacterium | reverse complement strand
TCGCGGCTTAAGCCCGTTCCGAACAGGGCGTCTACAATAATATCGGCGTTCGAGCATTCTTTTATTACACAGTCGTCGATTTCGCATATTTCTTCGACCGTGCCGCCGTATTCCATGAACCTTTTCTTCATTTCGGCGGTATCATGTGTTAAGGAGACGCCTGCGGGCATATAGACACTCACCGAGATCGCGTTTTTTGAAACCGCGAGCCTTGCCGCCACAAGCCCGTCACCGCCATTGTTGCCGCCCCCCGAGAAAACGACGACTTTTTTACCATAAAGCGGCTCCATTTCCGCAGCCATAGCCCGCCCCGCGTTTTCCATCAGAACCGTCGACGGGATACAAAACACGGAGACGGCCCGGCTGTCTGTTTCCTTCATCTGCGCGGCTGTCATAAGCTTCATAGGCCGTTTCCTTCCTTATAAACAATAACGGACGCCACCGCGTATTCCCTGCAGTGTGAAATCGAGAGCTCGATATTCATACCCGAAAAGCGTTCTGAAAGATTCCCGTGCAGAAGGAAGAACGGCTTTCCCGTATTGTCCCTCTCGACCTCGACATCCTTAAGCCTTACAGCAAAAATCCCCTGCCCGAAGGCCTTCAACAGCGCTTCCTTGGCGCTCCATATGCCGGCTGCCGTCTGCGCTTTGCCTTTTGCCTTTGAGTTAATATATGAAAGCTCTTTTTCCGTATAAACCCTGTTTGTAAAGCCGGCTTTTAATAATAAGCCGGTGAATCTGGCGCAATCCGAAATGTCAATTCCCGTTTTGATTTTTACGGGTCGGCCTGCCGGTTTTTCCGCATCCATTGCTTACTTACACTCCAAAAAATTAGTTAATTTTATTATAATGTATTAAATGTTTACAGTCAAACCGCATATAAGTAATATTTTGGATGATTTTTCTTGATAAATTTATTATTATGTGGTATAAATAATTCTATAAAAATAAATGCGATGAAGGAAAGAGTAACGCTTACTAAACCCTTTCAGAGAGCACGGTTCGAGGCTGAAAGACCGGCAGCAGGTTTTTTGCGTGAAGTTCATTCCTGAGCTTCGCGGCTGAACATTTACAGTAGGCCGCGGCGTAAAGAGCTGCGTTAAAGCTTAAAGAGTGTTTGCTCTTTGCAAAAATTCGGGTGGTACCGCGGAAGACTATGCCTTTCGTCCCTTTTTTACGGGGACAAAGGCTATTTTTATTTTCGTTACAAAGGGGAATTAATCATGAGGGATCAGCTTATCGCGATCAGAAAGACTGCCGAAGCCGAGATACTGTCTGCAAACGATACGGCCTCGCTTGAAGCCGCGCGCGTGAAATACCTTGGAAAAAAAGGAGAACTGACCGGAATTCTTCGCGGCATGGGCGCGCTCAGCGCAGACGAAAGGCCCGTTATCGGCCAGCTAGCGAACGAGGTGCGCGAAGCCATCGAGACGTCCATTGCGGCCGCCGCTTCTAAAATTGAGGAAAAAAACCTTCAGAGCAAACTTGAGGCGGAAAAGATAGACGTGACGCTGCCCGGTAAAAAACCGCCCGTCGGCAAAATCCATCCGCTCACGTCGGTGCTCGGCGAAGTCGAAGAAATATTCTTAGGGATGGGCTATTCGATAGCGAGCGGGCCCGAGATCGAAACCGACTACTATAATTTCGAAGCGCTCAACATTCCAAAGAACCATCCCGCGCGTGATACGCAGGATACCTTTTATATATCAGATAACGTCGTTTTAAGGACTCAGACATCCCCGATGCAGATCAGGACGATGCAGAAATCCAAACCGCCTATCAGGATTATAGCTCCGGGCCGGGTTTACAGAAGCGACGCCGTCGACGCGACGCATTCTCCCCTGTTCCATCAGATCGAGGGCCTCGTAGTCGACCGGGGAATAACGATGGCGGATTTAAAAGGTTCTCTTGAAGTTTTCGCAAAGAGGCTCTACGGCAGCGATACTGTTGTTCGTTTCCGTCCCCACCATTTCCAGTTTACCGAACCGTCCGCGGAAATGGACATCAGGTGCTTCATGTGTCAGGGCGAGGGCTGCCGCCTCTGTAAGGGAGAAGGTTACATCGAGATTCTCGGCTGCGGCATGGTGCATCCGAACGTGCTTAAAATCTGCGGGATCGACCCGGATGTCTATTCCGGCTTTGCTTTCGGGATCGGGCTTGAACGCATCGTTATGGGCCGCTATGAAATCAACGATTTGCGCCTTTTCTACGAAAACGACGTCAGATTCTTAAGACAGTTCTAGTCCCGGATAAAGAAATGGCGAATCAAAAAAATAGCATGGAAGGAATGGTTATTTATGAAACTGCCGTTAAGCTGGCTTTATGAATATACAAAAATTACGGCTTCTCCTGAAGAATACAATCGCGCCCTCACAATGACGGGTTCAAAAGTCGAGGCTATTGAATACCTCGGAGAGGAAATCGACCTCGTCGTAGTCGGTAAAATAGAATCAATCGAAAGGCATCCCGATTCAGATCACCTTTGGATTTGCGGGGTTAATGTCGGCGACAAAACTCTCCAGATCGTAACGGGAGCGCAGAACTTAAAAGGCGGCGAGCTTGTTCCCGTCGCGCTTGACGGCTCTGCTCTTCCCGGCGGCAAAAAAATAAAATCGGGCAAGCTGCGCGGTGTGCTTTCGGACGGAATGCTCTGCTCGTTCCAGGAACTGGGCCTTACCCAAAACGACGCGCCGTTTGCTTATGCCGACGGAATTTTTGTTTTGTCAGAGGGAAACTGCAAGCCGGGAGACGACATCAGGAAAGTGCTCGGCTTCGACGAATACGTCTGCGAGTTCGAAATCACCTCAAACCGTCCGGACTGCCTTAGCGTTATAGGCCTGGCAAGAGAATCCGCCGCCACCTTTAGCGCCGGTTTTTCCGTTAAAACGCCGATAGTCAGTGACGCTGGCGGTGATATAAAAGATTATCTTTCGGTATCGGTAGACTCCAAGAACCTTTGCGCGAGGTATTCGGCCAGAGTTGTTAAGAATGTTAAAATCGCGCCCTCGCCCAAATGGATGCGCGACCGGCTCCGGGCATGCGGAATAAGGCCTATTAACAATATAGTTGATATTACAAACTACGTCATGCTCGAATACGGCCAGCCGATGCACGCGTTCGACTATTCGTGTCTTGAAGGCAGCCATATAACCGTCAGAAACGCTAAGGACGGCGAAGTATTCAACACACTCGACGGCCAGAACAGAAAGCTGAGCTCAGACATGCTCGTCATAGCCGACTCCAAAAAGCCGGTTGCCGTGGCGGGCGTAATGGGCGGCGAAAACAGCGAAATTAAAGACGACACGCAGACGGTGGTTTTCGAATCCGCTAATTTTGACGGCGCGTCCGTGCGCGTTACCGCTAAAAAGCTCGGCATGCGGACCGAATCCTCCGCAAGGTTCGAGAAAGGGCTTGATCCGAGCAACACAATGCCCGCGCTCGACCGCGCCTGCGAACTCGTCGCGCTGCTTTCGGCCGGAGAGGTCGTCGGAGGCTTTATTGATGACGCCGCCAATTTTGATCCTTCACCTCGCAGGATTCGGTTTGAGACCGATAGAATCAATAAGCTTCTCGGCGTATCCTTAACCCGAGACGAAATGATTTCGCTTTTATCTCCGCTCGGATTTGCTTTCGATGAAGATGAAGTTATAATTCCATCCTGGCGCCTAGATATAGAGCTCATGGCGGATCTTGCCGAGGAAGTCGCGCGCATGTATGGCTACGATAAAATTCCCACAACCATGCTCTCTGGAGTCGCGACAGAAGGGCGGCTTACGAAAGAGCAGAAGTTCGAGTCGACTGTTTCGGAAGCCTGCCGCTCCGCCGGATTTTATGAGATTATGTCATATTCCTTCATAGGCCCAAAACAATATGATAAGGTCCGTATGCCCGAAAATTCACCGCTCCGCATCTCTACTACGATACTGAATCCGCTAAGCGAGGATATGAGCGTTATGCGCACGACCTCTCTTCCCTCAATGTTGGAAGCGATAGCAAGGAATTATAATTACAGAAACGAAAAGGTGCGCCTGTTCGAGACCGCCACAGTTTATCTGCCTGAAATATCAGACGGGAAAGCCGATCCAGCTAAGCTTCCCAATGAGTGTAAAGTTTTGACGCTTGCATGCTTTGGTGAGATGGGCTATTACGATATGAAGGGCGCGCTTGAAGCCGTTTTTGAATACTGCTCGGTTTTTGGCCTGTCATACTCCGAAGAACCCGGCAATCCGTCCTACCACCCCGGCAGATGTGCGAATGTGTATTCAAACGGCGCGTATCTCGGGACCTTCGGCCAGATCCATCCGCTCGTATTAAAGAACTTCGGCATCGACGAGCCAGTTTTCGCGGCCGAGATTTCGTTCGACGCGCTGCTTGAAGCAGTTTCATCGGAGCGTGTTTATAAGCCTCTTCCGAAATTCCCGGCAGTTACACGCGATCTTGCGCTTGTCTGCGACAAAAACGTGCCGGCTCAGCGCCTTACCGACTGCATTAAGGAAAGCATAGGCAAAAGGCTCGAGACAATTTCGATTTTTGACGTTTACGAAGGCTCCCAGATAGGGGCTGGCAAAAAGAGCATCGCTTTTTCACTTACGCTGAGGGAAAGCGACCGCACTCTTACCGACCAGGAAACAGACGACGCGATTAAAAAAGTCCTTATATCCCTAAAAGATCAATTAAAGGTCGAGATAAGGAGATAATTTACATTTATTGTGGTAAATAATTCTTTTTTACCTTTACAAAAAAAATATATTATTCTATAATAGTCCTATCTTTAACGCTGTCAGGGGGGAATCTGCGATGTTTGACGGAACAAGAAAATTTACGCTGCCCGAAGAGGGCGAGCTTGAAATGAAACGGATTCTCACCACCGTTTATGACGCGCTTAAGGAAAAGGGCTACAATCCGATAAACCAGATTGTCGGATATATCCTGACGGAGGATCCGACTTATATCACAAACCATCTAAACGCGCGCAGCCTGATACGAAAGATCGACCGTGACGATCTTTTGCAGGAGCTCGTGCGTCAATACCTGGGCGACTAAACATAATCCCTGCCGCAAGGCAGGGATTTATATATGTTTAATTTTTGTAACTATTTTGTTTGACTTTTGTAACTATTTATGTTAGTATTTACAACAGAAGAAATTGGAGGATAAAATGAGCGCAGCTGCTAAAAAAAACACTTCCGAATTTTTGACCTACAAAGGGCACCCGCTTATGCGAAAGGATAATTTCCTTTATTACGGCAGCATGAGCGACCGTTACATCATAATGATGCAGATCCTTGAAACCAAAAAAATCAAGGATTTGGATATGGCGACCAAGGTCTCGGTTCAGCTTCAGCACACCCATCCGGATGTGAAAGCAAGAGACCGCGTGATTCGCAAAACTGAAAAGGACGGTCTTTACAACGCGATGGATGTCGCCGTTGTGTGGCTTGACCGCGCGCTGGCCACAAAATGACCTCCTGAAAAATTTACGGAGGTACGCAATGACCAACAAAAAAATGGCGGTAAAAACCTTTTTTTGTGCTGTTATTTTTACAGTGTGTCTTATTGCTTCTGCCGACGCTATTAATGTATCGGTCGGCAGTATAACAGCGTCAACCGCACTGAATCTTCGCTCGGGTCCGTCTGCCTCATCGTCTGTTTCGGCATCAATACCATCCGGCTCCAAAATACTGGTTTTCAGTAAAGGATCGTGGGTTTGTGCTTCTTTTAACGGGAAAGTCGGCTATATAAGCTCCAAATATGTTTCCGTTAAAAAGAACGGCGAGAGCAGATTCGGAGAAGGGCTCGTAACAGGCTCTTCCGTCAATATGCGCAAGGATTCGTCTACCGGGGCGAATATTATAGAAACCCTTTCGAAGGGAACCAGGGTAGAAATTACCGGTGTCAAAAACGACTGGTACAAGGTCACCGTTAACGGTAAAACCGGCTATATTTCTTCCGATTATATTACAACCGCCGTAAATATGCCTGCCGTTACCAAAAAAGCAGGCGCACCTAAAAAATCTGAGGTGAAAAAATCAAAGGAATCCTCTGGCGGCGGCTCCGAAATCGTTGATTATGCTAAAAAATATTTAGGTGTGAAATACCGTTCGGGCGGCTCATCGCCGAAAGGCTTCGATTGCTCCGGTTTTACTTCTTATGTATACAAGCATTTCGGCATAAACCTTTCGCATGCTTCCAAGTCACAGTATAAAAATTGCGATAAAATAGAAAAATCCGAGCTTAAGGAAGGCGATCTGGTTTTCTTTGCGAATCCCAGAAAGTCAAGCAAAGGCGTCGGCCATGTCGGGATCTATATCGGAAACAATGCCTTTATCCACGCAAGCTCTCCTGGAGACGTGGTTAAAATTACAAGCCTTTCGGAAACTTATTATTTAAGGAATTATATCGGTTCAGGCAGAATAAACTCGTAAAAGAATAATCGTTAAACGGCGCGCATTAAGCGCGCCGTTTTTTTATCGGACATCCTCCGTCAGGGTTAAAAACTCAGCTTTAGTCAATATACAGTCCGATATTTCAAGAAACGCGTTTGACGAGAGTCTCTCGGGAAGCGACAGCTTCCTATAAAGCTCGCGGCGTCTCACCGCGCTGTCTTCCCTTCCGTAAAGGCCCGCTTCATAAAGGTCGCCTTTTGTAATTTTTTCTGCGTTCCCGTTTTCTGAAGGCAGCGCTCCCGCCCGCCTTACGGCTTCAATAATAATATCGTCGTTTATCCCCTCGACGCCGAGCTTGCCCTCAGCCGAGGCTTTTATTTTTCTTTTCTCCTTGCCGAATATGTCCGGTATATAAGCGTGTTTTATCCCGCCGCCGGATACAGCGCCTTTAAGGAAATTTCTGATTACAAACCCCGAGCCGTCGGAATCAGTCAGTATCAGGATCCCGCGGGTATCGGCCATGCGCCGGATCAGATTCAGTTTCTCCCTGTCCTTGAATATCGCGAACCCGCCTGTCTCGATTACGGGCGAGGAAAAAATCTGTTTCAGTTTGTTTTTATCGTAGCGCCCTTCGACTATTATAACTTCCTTTATCGCAATCATTTCACTGTCCTCATAAGCGCCGCAATATTTAATATCAGCAGTTCTAGCACCTCTGCTTTTGGCAGCACGGTGCTTTTTAACTGCAAGTCGGCTTTCGCACAAAGCTCCAGGCTTTTTTCAAGCGCCTCTTTTGAATAGCCATCTGCCCCCATTAGCAGCTTTTCCGCCGGATAAGACGACTTCATACCCCAAAGCTTCATAAGCTCGTCCATGTGCCTTCCCTCTTTAGTCAGAAGCTTCGCCGAATATAGGCGCAGCATCTGCCTCGTCACGGCGCCCATCAATACGACCGGCTCATATCTGAGCATTAAAAGGTCCCGGATTATTAAAATAGCTTTATCGGCCTTCCCGGAGGTTATGCAGTCCGTCAGATAATAAATCTGAGCGTCAAGCGCCTTGACTGCAACCGTGTCGATATCCTTTTGGGTTATAGCCTCTTTTGTCTCATAAGCCGCTAGTTTTTCGATTTCATTAATGAGCGTATTCATATATGCGCCCGACACGAAAATAAGATATTCGGCGTCTTTTCCGCTAATGTTCTTCCCCAGCGCCGCGAAACGCCTGATAACCCAGTTTGTGAGCTCGGCTTCGCCCTGTTTTTGAAAATTAACCGGCACCGCCTTTTTTTTGATCTCCTCGCCCGCCGCCGAAAGCTTGGCGTCGGGAAATGAAATCGTGTCATAGGACGCGATCAGGCAGATGTAATCAGGCAGGTCCTTAATAAGCGAAAGTAAACCGTCCTGCATCGCTGCGGGCGGTTTTAATATGTCAAAATCGCGCAGTACGACAAGCTTTTTCTCCGAAAAGACAGGGTAGCTTGATATAGCGTCCGTCAGGCTGCCGAGCGTAACCGCGTTTGCTTCCAAAACGGTGTAATTAAAGCTCTCCATATCCTTTGCTACGGTCTTCTTTCTTATCTCTGCCAATGAGTATTCTCTCAGGTAGCTTTCTTCGCCGTAGAAAATATAAAACGGGGCAAACCCGCCGTTTTTAATCGATTTTTTAAGTTCGTCGTAACCGCTGTTTTTCTTCATTTTACTCCATGCTCCGATCAATGACTGATACCGTTCCGTTTTCTCCCGTCGTAAATACCAAACCTTTAAAATCTCCGAATCCTGTTTCCGAGCGCTGATAATCGTCGGAAAGGATCAAGGCCTCCGGTTTTATTTTTGTTAATACAAGCTTAACCGCCGCTTTTTCGACTGTAGCCGGGCGGTCCATTATGAGAATGTCGCCTGAGACGCCCGCGTGGGCCAGGGCGTAACTGTTAAAAAGCGTTGCGACAAGTATATCGGCCCCGGGCGACAATACCTTTACAAGCGCGCTGCCGTCTTTTGTTTTTGTCAGCATATAAGCAATATCTCCGTCTTTTTGATATGCTTTGCCGCCGAAAACATAAACGGGCAAGTTTAATTCCTGAGCCCGGCTTATAAACTCTTTGAATGCGTCGCTCCCGTCTGTGCAAAACAGTAGCACCCTGTCGACGGAGCCTGTTTTAATAAGCTCTTCCGACGCTCCCGCGTGAAACCGGTCAAAGGAAGTCAGAATCAGCGTATCTATTTTGTTTATTCCGTTTTTAGCAAGATAATCCGTAGCGTAGCTCGCGCTTTGACCCTCCGTTCCCCCACCGCAGTCTATCATTACTGCGTTATTGCCTTTAGACACGACAACGCATCTCCCTCCGGCATAAGGGCTCAAAACAGATGTTACCTGACTGCTTTCTCCGTTTTTCAACGAAAACAGGAACGCTGACGTAAACAAAAGGACGCAGAAAACGGAAAACAAAACCGCAAGCTGCTTTTTCTCCGGGTATTTAATAAACACAAACACCGAAAAATAAATAAATACCGCAAAAATAATAAAAAACACGTTGCCTGAAGAAACGCTGGCAAACGGAGCCTTTGATAAAAGATTAAGAATTTTTATAGTCAGGCTCAAAATCAAGGACGGCAGCTTCATTACTATAACAGCCGACGGCATAAAAGCACATCCTAAAACCGCCGATAAAAGGATCAGCGAAAAAGCCGCCGATATAAGTGGTAAAACCAGAAGGTTAGATAACGGGGAGATGATCGAGAACCTTCCGAAAAATACCGCAGTCAGCGGAAGGGTAAAAGCCGTCGCCGAAAGCGTGGCGGTTATGATTGAAATCCCGGGCTTAAATAGCCTGTTTATTCTAAGAGACTTTAATGCGCCGCTCATCGGTTCGCAGAACAGTATAATGCCTATTGTAGCGCCGAATGAGAGTAAAAGCCCGGAGTCCTTTACGGCGTAGGGATTCAGCAGAAGGATTATAAAAAGCGCAAAGCCGAGGGAGGTAAGCCTGTCGGTTTCGCGCTTTAAAAGCGGTGCGGAAAGCATAATTAAACTCATAATTCCGGCGCGCATTACGGAGGGAGAAAACCCGGTTACCGCCATAAAAAGAAGGATAACGGGGATCGAAACGAAAATACCGATCCCGTTTCCAAATATAAGCATAATCAGCCCAGTCAAAAACGCCGTATGCATGCCGGAAACAACGGCTATATGGGACGTCCCGGTTTTACTGAGCGCAATTTTGAGCTTATCCGTGATGCCGCTTTGTTCACCCGTCAGGAGGGCCTTGATCAGGCCGCCGTTTGGGCCCGCGGCAGTGTCTATAACATCGCCGAGCTTCTTTTTTATCGCCGCGGGATAATACCTGACCGAAAGCCTCCCCGCTTTTCGGACACTGTACGAATCGGTCTCGGCGGCGGACAGATAGATGCCTCTTCCCCGTCTGTATGCTTCATAATCGAAATCAAACCCGCGGTTTTTCGGCAGGGTCACGCCTGCTGTGCATGTTACGATATCGCCCGGCCTTAGGCTGCAGGAGCCGTCTTTAAGCCTAAGTGCTATTTTCGGGTTTTTCTTTATGCTGCTGGTTTTCGGATATAAAAGCTTTGCTTCGACTTTAGAATAGGTGACAAAACTATCGGGGAAGCTCGTAACCTCCGCCTTTATTTCGCCCGTATAGCCGTCCAGTGCGGCTATCGGCGAATAAACGAACCTCTCATAAAAAACGAACGAAAGAACGCCAAAAGCCGCCGAAAGAAGCAAAAGAACTGCCGCTTTCCTGCCAAATTTCTTCAATAATGCAAATGCGCCGCAAAAAAGCGGTAACATTATTATACACAGCCTGACGATTAATGGGCAGTCAAGCTGCATCAGAAAAACCGATGCTGCGAAAATTCCTGCCGAGAAGAAAAGCGGCCTTGTCATATCTCAGCCCGGCGGCCAGGCAAGCTCGCGACCGGCCAGGACATGAAAATGAATATGAAATACCGTCTGTCCCGCAGATTCGCCGCAGTTCGTGACAATCCTGAATCCGTCCCCTACACCGAGCGAGCTTACGATCTTCGGTATCATCTCGTATACATAGGCGATTTCTTTCGAATTTTCCGCGTTTACTTCCATCGCCGACGCGATATGCTTTTTCGGTATTACGAGAAAATGCACGGGCGCCTGCGGGTTAATATCGTAAAACGCGTAAATACGATCATCTTCATACACCTTTTTTGACGGTATCTCCTTATTCGCAATTTTACAGAACAAGCAATCGGACAATTTTTTCGCCCCTTTACTTTATTTGTTTTGACGCTATACCAATAACGGCGCCTAACGCTTCCTTAAGCTTCGAAACGTCCTTTCCGCCGGCCGTCGCGCTGTCGGGCCGGCCTCCTCCGCCTCCGCCCGCGATCTTTGCCGCCTCGCGTAAAATATTGCCGGCGTGTGCGCCGTTTTTGACGGCTTCCGCTCCGCAGACCGCCGAGAAATTAATTTTGTCGCCGTTAACCGACGCAAGCACCGCGACAAGCTTCGGCTCTTTATCCTTGAGTGTGTCCGCAAGGGACCTGAGCTCGTCCGCGCTAAGACCCCCTTCAATCCTCTCTGC
>JAUZPW010000269.1 GCA_030705725.1 Bacillota bacterium | reverse complement strand
AGCCCGCTTAAAAAAAGCGGGCTTTTTTAATCTTCTTTATTTTTTAGTTAAGTTTCTTAGTATCCTCCTGCGCCCGTAACGTCGTCCTTAAATATCCAATCCCGGACGTCGATCACTTCATACCTGTCGTTTCCGCGTCGGATAACTACCCTGCTTATTCCCGCATTTATAATAAGTCTTCTGCACATAGTGCATGAACTGGCGTCGTCCATAATATCGCCGGTTTTCATATCCTTACCGACAAGATACATTGTGGAATTAAGCATTTCATCCCTTGAGGCCGCAATAATTGCATTAGCCTCTGCGTGGACAGAACGGCAAAGCTCATAGCGTTCCCCCCGGGGAACATTTAGCTTGTCCCTTATGCAATTGCCGAGATCGCAGCAGTTTAACCTGCCCCTGGGCGCTCCGGAATAACCTGTTGAAACAATCACGTCGTTTTTTACAATAATAGCTCCGAAATTTCTCCTGAGGCATGTTCCGCGCTCCAGTACTGTCTGGGCAATGTCAAGATAATAGTTGTCCTTTCCGCGTCTGTCCATAGAGCTTTAACCCCCCGTCCGGATTATTTGGTCTAATTATATTCTTAATAGAAAGAAGATTCAAGCTGTAAAAATAAACGCGTCGAAAAACCCGAACGCGCCCGTAAGGCACGTTCGGGTTTTAGCCTTTCAAAAAAGTATCATTTAGGAATTGTTAAGGGGTAGGAACCCCTTAACGTTGGATTTGTCCGCAGGCGGACATGAGCCGCCGGAGGACACACTGGACAAAACCATCGGTTTTGTCCGCACCAAGAGGAATGTCGAGGGGGAATTGGATTCCCCCTCGAAAGGCTGCCGAGTTTTTCGACAGCCTTAAACCAGAACGCGCCCGTAAGGCGCGTTCTGGTTTAAGATTATTTGGAGCGGATGACGAGGCTCGAACTCGCTACCTCCACCTTGGCAAGGTGGCGCTCTACCAGATGAGCTACATCCGCTTAAGCACAAAACGTATTATACCAAAACGCGTTCCTTATTGCAAGGCTTACTTCGCTTTTTTAAGGACTGATTGGAAACTGTATTCGTTGCCTTCAGCAGCGGGATACATTCCCAGGTTCCATTCGTGCGTTTTGCTCATAGCCTCGTCGTCTATACAGAAATAGTCAGCCTTTGACCCCGTGAACGCCGCGGACCCGGCGTCGACATGGTACCATTCCCCGTTAAGCTTAATTAAGTTCCATATAACCGGAGTCTTATCCTTAAATTTGCCCGTTATTACGGTGCATTCCAGCCCGAGCATGTCGCATAGCTTTTTGTAGGCTATAGCGTATCCTTCGTAAGATGCCGTTTTATTAACCAAAGCTCCGTATGACGTATACGGATCGCTTTTTGGCTGAGTTCCCGCCGTTTCAGATACTACCCTCATTGCCTGCCTGTCAAAAGTGACGTTTTCCACCAAATAGTTATATATATTGAGTGCCGTAAAGGCCGGATCGTTGCTTCTAAGGTTTTTGAGCAGCTTTTGCGCTTCTTCGGAAACCTTTTGAGATTTCTGTTTGAGCTCGGCGGTATCCGTCAGATAACTGATATTTATTTCAGCGATTCTTTCAGTCCCGCTTTCGGGATAAAGCTTAATATCAAAATCCGAGAGTCCGAATGCCGAATTCGGATTGTTGTAATAAGCCTTTTTAAAGCGCTCCGCCGTTCTGAAGCTGTCGTCGCTGTAATAAGACAGATAAAATGCAAGCTTTGCCGGGAAATCCGTAAGCTCACGGGAAATCTCCTTTTCAAAATCCGTGCTGTTTATCACGTTAACGATATTCTGCATATCCTGCTCGGATTTCGAGTATTGTATTGAAATTCTGATTTCCTGGTATGTAAGGATTCTTGTCTGCTCAAAGTTTATCGACGTAACGGAATAGGCCGTCCGGGCATCCTGCCTGGATAGATTCTTCGATATTCTGGAAAGATCGTCGTCAAGGTTGCCTTTGTAGCTGCCTATCCGGATCATTCTTTCGGAAACGCCGGAATGCACAAGGTTTAGTACGGCATTTTTAAGGTCAAAATAGTCCGAAATTCCGTCGTCCGGGAACACGGCCTGTTCCGGCGAGCTTACATGCTTCGTTGCAGAATAGTAATCCCTCTCAACTGCCCTTGCGCACCCCGCTGAGGTTAAAAAAATAAAACAGACGGCAGCGATAATGGCTTCCTTTTTATATGCATGTCCCATTATTGGCCGTCCTTTCTATAGTATCAGATGTTATTCCGGGTGCGAGCCCGGAATAAAGCTCAGACTTCCTTTAATTTTTTGTCAAGTTCTTCGATTATTTTTTTGATCTTGTCGATCTCCAGGCACTGTTCCGATACAAAGCTGTCCGGTTTTCCGTTTTCTCTTTCGTAAGTAAGCTTTCCTATTTCCGTGTAGAGTCTTTCCATTTTTCTCTTTTCAGACGAGATTTGCATGTTAAGCTTCGTTAAAAACGCAACTTCTTTTGTTTTTGCCGCGGTGACATCGACCGCGTTCCCGACCTTTTTCCCGAAATCATCGAAAAATGCCATAATAATTTTCCTCCCGTCATTCAGCTAAAATCTCAATGATAAACTCCTTGGAATTAGAGTCAATATAATCCTTTCCGTCATTAAAATACGTTACCTCAAAACCCTGCTTTATAAGAGCGTCTTCCATATCCGAAACAATTTTTTCATCTTTCTTCATCAGGTAAAATACTGTTTTGCCGCTTTTCGCTTCTTTGTCCGCCGAAAGTTCATCGGTCAACGTGCTCCCCGATGCGACCATAACAAAAGCGAATTCTCCTTCGAACGGCACTTTGTCAGGGCAGAAAACCGTTTTTTCCTTAGTCGCCGCTATGCCAAATTTCATGGAGGCGTCGTTTTCGCCGTTTGCGGTGCTTTTACTCGCGGACGACGAGC
Source organism: Bacillota bacterium (assembly GCA_030705725.1). Taxonomy (GTDB): domain Bacteria; phylum Bacillota; class Clostridia; order Oscillospirales; family Butyricicoccaceae; genus UBA6114. The sequence continues at coordinate 36 of JAUZPW010000269.1, read as the reverse complement.
CTCCTGCACGGGAAGCAGGGCTTGTCGTGGTTTTCT
>JAUZPW010000268.1 GCA_030705725.1 Bacillota bacterium | reverse complement strand
GAACGCATTCCCTGTAAATCAGGATGGCTTAATTTATAATAAAGATAATATAGACGCGCTGCTTCTTTCGCGGCATACGGCCAGAAAAATAAGAAACTCCGGCGGCAGGCTAAGAGGAAACTCGAAAAGAAATCCCGCTCAGGATACCGTATTTGAGGAAAAATTAAGGGAACTGATTGAAAGAAGCTTGTGAAAATGGATTTTGAATATTGCAAAATCGAGATATTTATTCCGAAGGCACATCTCGCTGCCCTGCAAGACGCTTTGAGAAGCGCCGGTGCCGGCCATATAGGGAGCTATGACAGCTGCCTTTCCTATTATGAAACCACCGGCTGCTGGCGTCCGCTCGAAGGAAGCCGCCCTTATATCGGAACGGAAAACGCTTTTTGCTCCGAGCCGGAATATAAGGTTGAGGTAATCTGCCGAACAGAAAAGGTGGATGAGGCAATAAGTGCAATAAAGTCCGTCCATCCGTACGAAGTTCCGGTAATCAATGCTATACCGCTCTTTAGGACAGGTTTTTAGGCTTAAACCGCCGTCTTAAAGTCCAATTTTGTTTGATTTCCGGCAGCTTCGGTATTATAATTATTAATTAATGTATGTAGAACGGTAAAACGCAAAAACCGAGCAATACGAGTAATACGGGAGGAAATGTGAAAATGCCGATAACGGAGATTTTATCTCACAATGCCGAAATTTACGGGCAGGAAAAATGTCTGACCGAAATCAATCTGGACCTTCAGGATAGCCACAATGTAATCTGGAGCGAATATGAACTGATAGAAAATAACCCGGCCGGGGAATACAGAAGAGAAATGACCTGGCGAGTTTTTGACGAAAAAGCAAATCGCATGGCAAACCTTTTAATAAAGCGTGGTGTTAAAAAGGGCGATAAGGTGGCAATTCTTTTGATGAACTGCCTCGAATGGCTTCCAATTTATTTTGGGATACTTAAAACCGGAGCTGTCGCCGTCCCTCTGAACTTTCGTTATACCGCTGAAGAAATAAAATACTGCCTGGATTTGTCAGATTCGATAGCGATGATTTTCGGGCCTGAATTTATCGGGCGTGTTGAATCGGTTTACGATAAGATACCGAAAGTAAAAACACTGTTTTTCGCCGGTGAAAACCGTCCCTCCTTCGCTGAAAACTATGACCGGCTTACGGCGAACTGTTCGTCCGAAGCACCGCATATAGAGCTTACGGACGAGGACGACGCCGCGATTTATTTTTCTTCGGGCACGACCGGATTCCCGAAAGCGATCTTACATACGCATAAAAGCCTTATGTCTGCCTGTTATACAGAACAGAACCATCACGGTCAAACCCGTGAGGATAATTTTTTATGCATCCCGCCGCTTTACCATACCGGCGCTAAAATGCACTGGTTCGGGAGCCTGCTTTCGGGCAGCCGAGCCGTTTTGCTTCGCGGGATCAAGCCCGAGTGGATACTGAAAACCGTCTCGGAAGAAAAGATTACTATTGTCTGGCTTCTCGTCCCATGGGCGCAGGATATTCTTGACGCTGTCGAAAGAGGCGACGTTAAGCTTTCCGATTATAATTTATCCTCTTGGCGGCTTATGCATATCGGCGCTCAGCCGGTTCCTCCAAGCCTGATACGCCGCTGGAAAAAGTATTTTCCGAACCATCTCTACGATACAAATTACGGCCTGAGCGAATCGATCGGCCCCGGCTGCGTCCATTTGGGCGTGCAGAATATAAGTAAAGTCGGGGCGATTGGCATCCCGGGCTTTAACTGGGAAACAAAAATCGTCGGTGACAACGGAGGGCTCGTAATACAGGGGCAGGTCGGCGAGCTGGCCGTAAAAGGGCCGGGGGTAATGAAATGCTATTATAAAGACCCCGAGGCTACCGCTGCGGTGCTTAAAGACGGCTGGCTCCATACCGGGGACATGGCCCGGACGGATGAGGACGGCTTCATATATCTCGTGGACCGAAAAAAAGATGTAATAATAAGCGGCGGAGAAAACCTTTACCCTGTACAGATCGAAGATTTTCTTCGTTCAAACGAAGCTATAAAGGACGTTGCGGTTATCGGCGTCCCGGATAACAGGCTGGGTGAACTCGCGGCCGCCATTATAGAGCTGAAACCCGGGTATAAGTGCACCGAAGAAGACATAAAGGCCTTTTGTTCATCGATGCCCAGATATAAACGCCCGCGCGTAATAATCTTTGATAAGGTTCCTCGCAACCCCACCGGCAAAATCGAAAAAACCCGCCTAAGGGAAAAATACGGCGTAACCGGTTTGGTCGCAGCTCAGACTGAAAGATAAACCATCATAAAACTTTTTTAATATTTACTGTATTGATTATTTGGTGCGAATTGCTATAATAGTCTATAGTTTATAGTGTTTTAATCTATAATATGCTGTTTTAATAAGTAAAACGTGAAGGGTGAATTTTATGAATGCAACATTAGAAAAAATCTCAGGCTACGGCATTGTTCCGGTTATAAAAATAGATGATGTCGAGAAAGCCGTACCTCTTGCAAAAGCGCTGTGCGAAGGCGGTCTGCCTGTCGCCGAGGTCACCTTCAGAACGGCCCAGGCGGAAGAAGCCATTAAACGCATCTCAGCCGAGGTTCCTGAAATGCTTGTCGGTGCAGGCACGGTTTTAACCTGCGAGCAGGCGGATAAAGCGATTGCGGCCGGTGCCAAGTTTATTGTAAGCCCCGGGCTTAACGTAAAGGTTGTAAAGCACTGCATAGAAAAAAATATACCTATTACTCCTGGTACTTCATCCCCCAGCGACATGGAAGCCGCGCTTGAACTTGGTCTTGAGGTAGTAAAGTTTTTCCCTGCCGAGCAGTCGGGCGGCATAGGGTTCTTAAAAGCCGTAAGCGGTCCTTATACGGCTCTTAAATTTATGCCCACGGGCGGCGTCAACGCAGCCAATATGAACGATTATCTTGCGTTCTCAAAGGTTAT
>JAUZPW010000267.1 GCA_030705725.1 Bacillota bacterium | reverse complement strand
GCGCGCGAAAGCGGTAATATGCCTTACGAAAGGCTTTGACCGCGATAACGGATACTGCCTGTTTTCAGAAACGCTTGACAATATCCTGGATAATAAATTTCCGATAGTAGCTTTGACCGGCCCATCGCACGCCGAGGAAGTGGGACGCGGGGTTCCCACGGCTGTCGTCGCCGCTTCAAGGGACAAGGTTGCCGCCGAATTTGTGCAGAGAGTATTTATGTCGGACTGGTTCAGAGTTTATACTACGCCCGATATAGTCGGCGCCGAGCTCGGAGGAGCGCTTAAAAACATAATAGCGCTTGCAGTGGGCATTTGCGACGGTGCGGGCCTGGGCGACAATACGAAAGCCGCGCTTATGACACGCGGGCTCACGGAAATGGCGAGGCTGGGCGTAGCTTTGGGAGGACAGAGCGAAACCTTCGCCGGGCTTTCCGGCGTGGGCGATCTTATCGTAACCTGCATTTCAATGCATTCCAGAAACCATCGCGCGGGCATACTAATCGGGGAAGGAAAATCGCCGGACGAAGCTATTAAGGAAGTCGGTTCGGTAGTCGAAGGATATTACGCAACCGAAGCGGGCTACTTCCTTTCACAGCAAAAAGGAATCGAAATGCCGATTTGCGAAGCGATGTACAAAATTCTTTATGAAAAATACGACGTTAAGCAAGCGCTTAACGAACTTATGACACGAAATAAAAAACAGGAAATCGAAGAAGTGTGGATGAAGCACATCCAATGGTAAAATGAGCAGAAAAAACCCTGCGGCTTTTAAGCTGCAGGGTTTTTATAAAGATTGAGTTTTTATACAGCGCGTTCTACTCTACCGGAGCGGAGGCACCTCGTGCAAACATAAACATGGCGCGGGCTACCGTCTACCAGTGCTTTTACACGCCTGACATTGGGTTTCCATTGCCTGTTCGATCTTCTGTGGGAATGTGATACACGGATACCGAATGCAACGCCTTTGCCGCAAAAATCGCATTTTGCCATTGCTAAATGCACCTCCTTTTACCGGTGATTACCAAGCGACTAGGCTATTTTAACACAAGGTATTTAAAAATGCAAGCACGAAATTACTTTGATTTTGTTATTTTACTGCTTCAATGAATTGATAAACCCGTTTGTTTATACTATAATAAAATTAGAATATCCTCATTTAATTGGAGGTTAAAGAATTTCTATGCATGAAAAGGAATTCAGTATCACTCTTGAGGAGATCATAAGAGAGTTCAACCTTGAAGTGATTTACGGGCCGGAAGGCTTTGAGAATTTAAAGATCAGCCACGACGACATAAACCGGCCCGGCCTGCAGCTTGCGGGTTTTTTTGAAGACTTCGACCCTGACCGCATACAGATCATGGGAATGGTTGAAACTCTTTTTGTAAGAAGCTTCGAAAGCGGCGAAAGATCCGCCTGCTTTGAGCGGCTCTTTTCCAAAAAAGTACCCGCCGTTATTTATACAAGGTCTATAGAGGTATTTCCTGAATGCATAGAAATGGCCCGGAAATATAATGTCGCGGTTTTAAGGACAAACGAATACACCTCCGATTTTATGGGCGACCTTATCGGCAAGCTGAGAGTTGCGCTTGCGCCGAGGATCACGCGGCACGGCGTGCTTGTGGAGGTTTACGGCGAAGGCATTCTTATACTCGGAGACAGCGGGGTGGGCAAAAGCGAGACAGCGATCGAGCTTGTAAAACGAGGCCACCGTCTTATAGCCGACGACGCCGTGGAGATAAAAAAGGTATCTGATCACACGCTTGTAGGCACCGCTCCCGAGATCATAAGACATTTTATCGAGCTTCGGGGCATCGGGGTAATCGATGTGCGCCGTATCTTCGGCATGGGCTCAGTCAAGCCGACTGAAAGGATAGATCTTGTTATTAACCTTGAGCCCTGGCAGGAGGGGAAGCACTACGACAGGCTCGGCCTTGAAAACCAGTATACAAATATTCTCGATCTGAACATACCGTCGCTTACGGTGCCGGTCAAGCCGGGCCGAAACCTGGCCGTTATAATCGAGGTTGCCGCCATGAACAACAGAAATAAAAAGTTCGGCTACAACGCGGCTCAGGAGCTTTCCGAAAGGGTATTAAAAAGCTACGAAGAGTAATAGAATAAATTAAGAGGAAAAGAGACATGACAATAATAGCGGACCTTCACACGCATACCAACGTTTCGGACCACGCGTACAGCACGCTTCAGGAGAACTGCCGTGCCGCAAAAGAAAAAAACCTTTATGCGATAGCAATCACGGATCACGCGCCCGCAATGGCTGACGGAGCTCACCCCTGGCATTTTACATGCCTGCGCCATCTTCCGAGAAGGATAGACGGCGTTTATATTTTAAGGGGAGCTGAAGCAAATATTATTTCGGAAGACGGCGGAATCGATCTGGAGGAACGCATCTGTTCCCGCCTTGACTATATAATAGCATCCTTCCACGAGGATTGCTTTGAGCCGAAAACTCGGGAAGTTCATACCAAAACGCTGCTCAACATATTGAAAAATCCATACGTAAGCGCCATAGGCCACCCGGGAAACGGGCTTTTTCCTTTCGATTACGAGGCTGTTATTTCCAGATGCAACGAATATAAGAAAATAATTGAGATAAACAACCATTCGTTTGAAGTCAGAAAAAACAGCACGGAAAACTGCCGTGAAATCGCCCTTCTGTGCAAAAAATACCGGGTACCCATAGTTATTAGCTCCGATGCTCACATAAGCTTTGATATAGGCTCCTCGGATGCGGCTTTGTCGTTGATGAGCGAGATAGATTTTCCTGAAGAGCTAATAATAAACTCCGAGGTCGGAAGGCTTCGGGACTATTTTGTGGCAGCAAGGAAGCTGGACATTTTCGAATAGGGAGGACTATAGGTTTGTCGGAATTGCTTTTGCAGAGAGCGCGGGAGCTTAACCTTAACGTCCGTTTTTACCGCGATGAGCCCATGAAAAACCATACCTCTTTTCAGAT
>JAUZPW010000266.1 GCA_030705725.1 Bacillota bacterium | reverse complement strand
CTCTTCGCGCGGCATTTTCGCAATGTCCCGGCCCCCGATTCTTATTTTGCCGTCCTGAGGCGCCAAAAGCCCGCATAAGAGCTTTAAAAGCGTGCTCTTTCCGCTTCCGTTGCCTCCCATAATCGCACAGAAATCCCCGCATTTTATGCTCAGGTCAAGGTTTTTAATTACCGGGCGCGCGCTGTCGGGATAGGAAAAAAGCAGATTGTCCGCCGTCAGCGCCGTTTTGCCCTCGGCCTTTTCCGGCTCGTTCTCCTCTTTTCGCAGGGTTATGCGGGAAACATACGGAGCTATAAACTCCCTGCCCTCTCTGATGCTGAGCGGCGCTTCCCCAGGAATCCCGCCTAAGGAGGCGTATATTCTCACGGGTGACGGCAAAAAGCTCAGCGCTTTACGGTCGTCCTTCTGGATCATATCCTTTGCGACCCCGTGCGGTTCGCCGAAATACGATATTTTCCCTCCGTCGAGGAACATAAGCCGGTCGCAAACCGAGGCAAGCTCCTCCGTTTTGTGCTCGCTAAGCATGATCGTGATTCCGAATTCGCGGTTGACGCGCCGTATTATAGTCAGAAGATCGTTTTGCGCTACCGGGTCGAGCTGTGAAAAAGGTTCGTCGAAAAGAATAAGCTCCGGACGTATGGCAAGCGCGGCGCAGAGGTTTACCATCTGCCTCTGCCCGCCCGAAATGCGGTGAGGCGATTTGTGCAGGATGTCCGAAAGCCCGAAATAGCCGCAGACCTCCGAAACCTTGCGCCTTATGTCTGCGCTTTTTTGCCCCATGTTTTCAAGCGCGAACGCCATTTCCGACAGCACCGTGTCCATCACGGTCTGGCTTTCGGGGTTCTGGAATACCATGGCTATCGATGACGTAAGCTCCTCCCTTGAAAGCCCGTCCATATCGCGGCCCTTCCAAAGTAACTTTCCCTCGCGTTTCCCGACCGGCGAAATTTCCCTTTTTATTGAATGCAGCAGCGTGCTTTTCCCGCTGCCGGAAGCTCCGCATAAAAGAAGGATTTCTCCCTTTTTAAGCTCAAAAGAGACGTCGTCTATGGCCTTTTTGTCCGTGCCCGGGTATGAAAACGAAAAATGCTCCGCTTTAAGTAACACGCTCACGCGGCAGTCTCCCTTCTCCGGGTGTTTTTATAGGCGCCGACCCTGAAAAGAGGCGCCGCGCTCAAAAGGAAAAACAATAAATAAAATATCATATCGAATAGAGTGGGATATTTAACTGAAAAACTCGGAAATATCGCAAACGCGGGCAAATGAAGAAAATCCCCCGTCAAAACCGCAGCGGTTACAATAAACGTAAAAAGTAAAAAAACATAATCCCGCGTCCGTATTTTAATATGCAGATGGTTTGTCCTTTTTCTTAGGGCGTAGCCCCGCGCCTTCATGGACTTAGAGGTTATAAGCGCGTTCTCGAGCGAATAGGCGACCAGCACGTTCATTATCTGCGTGCCGTCCCCGATGCGTTTTCTCAAACCGCCCTTTTTTATATCGATCCCTTTTCCCGCGAGCGCCGACTTTATTTCCGAGATTCGCTCTGCAAAAAGCACGGCGAACGAGCAGGTCATGCTAATAAGAAGCGCCGTCTGGGGTATAAACTTGCCGAAAACATATAAGAATTCGGCGGTCGAAACGCTTTCGCCCCAAATCACCGAGATAAGTATGACGCATAGCAGCACAAGCGCCGACGAAAAGCCCCATAAAAAAGACTCGAGCGTTATCGGCCTGTCGAAAAGGTAAAATAAAACATGCGTGCCCCGGTGGTTAAAAAGCATGTTTATAACTATCATAAGTCCCGCGAGAAACGCGAAAAAGCCCGGCATAATCCGATCCCCGGCCCCCGTCCGCTTAACGTAGCATAAAAGCGCAATAAAAGCAAAAGTAAGGGTGAAAGGGTTCATAACGAGCATAACGCAAATGGCCAGGCTTATTAAATATACGCATTTCGACAGCGGATGCAGATATGAAAACCAGGTTAAAGAAGGGTTCATTTTAGCCCGTCCTCTATTTTAAGCACATATTTCCAAACGACGCTGTCGCCGCTTTTGAGCGTATAAGACCCGCAGCTTTTGCCGGGCTTGTCATCGTTAACGCAATAGACCCAACCGCTTTCCGGCCCTTCGTCGAATTCAAAAATCCCGTCGATGCCCTGCACGTAAGCGTTTTTCTTGGTGCCCGTGTAGACTACGGGAATTTTCTGCTCCTTGCCGAGCCGCGTCAGAACACTAAGCACACTGTCGCCGTCTTCAAAGCTCACCTTGCCGTCCTCGATAATATACGAGCCGTCGCTCTTAATAACGGAAACCGTGATTTCGTCCCCGGTTTGCTTCTGCGCGCCGGTTTCCTTGCCCGCGCCCGATGGTGCCGCGGTCTTGGCTCCGCCGGGCTTTGCTGAAACTTCCGTCCCGGTTTTTTTTCCGGGCTTTGTGGTTTCGGTTTTGTCAGGCGCTTTTTTCCCCGGCTTCGTTTCGCCGGTATTTTCCGTTTCGGTTTTTTTTACGGTTTGATCCGTGCTTTCCTGTGCGGCGGCATCGGATTTCCCGGCTTCCGCGGTTCCGGCCTGCGCCTTGCCCGCGGAGCAGGCGCAGAGAAGCGTCAGTATAATGAAAAGGACTGCGATTTTCCTCACGGCATGTGCTCCTTTGCCCCGAATTGCTAAAAAATCCCCTGACCTTTTAGTCAAGGGATACTAAAAGAAGTTTATCACCGGCATAGTCCAATGTCAATGTTTTCATAAATGAAAAGCGGCCCTGGCCGGCCGCTTCCCATACTGTTTATTTATTGGAGGGGAGTAAGAAGATGATGAATTTAATATTATAATAAACTAATATTATTAAAAAAATAGAACTAAAGTATTAATAATATATTAAATTGCCGTCCTTTACTCCCATAATGTTGCGTAATCGATCTTTTTTTCCCTTATCAGATCAAAAAAACCGCCCAGCAGCGAAGCGCATTCCTCCCCGAGTATCCCGCCGACTAT
>JAUZPW010000265.1 GCA_030705725.1 Bacillota bacterium | reverse complement strand
TCCGTTGACGGTTTTGAAGGAGACGGACAGATCCCGTACTTCAAGCACTTTTTCACGCATTCTTTATGCCTCCTTCATCTTCGGGTCGAGGGCGTCGCGCAGTCCGTCGGCCATAAGGTTGAAGCTCAGCATCAAAAGCGCCAGGACAATAACGGGGAACGCCACCATATACGGGTACATCGTCATGCTCTTAAAGCCTTCGCTTATCAGTGAGCCGAGGCTCGCGAGCGGCGCCGGGATACCGAGTCCGATAAAGGCGAGAAAAGCCTCGGTAAATATAGCGTTCGGGATTGTGAACATGCACATGATTATGACCTGTCCGAATATGTTCGGCAGAATATCCTTGAAGATTATTCCGAAATTCCTTGCGCCCAGGGTTTTTGACGCCAGCACGAATTCCATTTCCTTAAGCTTTAAGGTCTGCGCCCTTGCTATCCTGGCCATGTTTACCCATTCGGTCAGCATAAGCGCGATGGTGATACTTGCAAGTCCCGGCTTGAGCACAACGATAAGCAGCGTTACGATAACGGTCTGCGGTATCGTGCTGACTATTTCCACAAAGCGCTGCATTACGCTGTCCACCATGCCCCCGTAATAGCCGGAAATAAGTCCGTAGCTCATGCCCACGATCGTGTCGATAAGTATGGCGACTAACGCGACGTAAAGTGAGATGCGGGTTCCCGTCCATGTGCGCGCGAACAGGTCGCGTCCGAGAGTGTCCGTTCCGAAATAATGATAAACGTCTTTAAGCCCGCGTTTTTCATATTCATTGACGCCGAACTGCACGCCGCTGAACATCGGGATAGCTTCAAGCGCCTCTACGCGCGGCGGAAGATTTTTTTCTGCAAGATTCTGAGCTCGGTAATTGTATCCGCATATGGACGGGCCGGTAAAAGCGCAGATAGTGATTAAAATTATCATTACCAGTCCGAAAACCGCTCCCTTGTTTTTCATGAACCGCGAGAGAGCGTCCTTGATAAAGCTGCTGCTAACAAATGTTTTATCTATCCCGATTTCACGCTGGTCGGCCAGGCGGAAATCCTCCGGGCCCAGGTTTATTTCGGTATTGATTACGGTTTTCTCTTCGGCGTTCATTGTTTGGCCCCCTTTGCAATACGGATACGGGGATCAATTATACCGTAAAGAATGTCGACAATAAGCGTCAGGCTTATAAGCATAATACTGTAGAGGAAAACCACAGCCATGACCACGTTGTAGTCGTTGAATTGAATGGCGGCGATAAGCAGGCTGCCGATGCCGGGAATCGAAAAGATCGATTCAACGACAAGGCTTCCTATCATCAGATCCGCTGCCAAAGGTGCGAGAACCGTTATAATCGGTATAAGGGCGTTTCTTAAAGCGTGAACCCCGATAAGGCGGTATGTGCTGATTCCCTTTGAATCGGCAAGCAGCATATAGTCGCTGCCCATAACGTCCACCATTTCCGTTCTGGCGAAACGCGCAATCGTCGCCATCGCGAACATGCTCAGCGACAAAGTAGGCATGATCGTTGATTTGAGCGGAAAGGCATTCGAATATAAAAGAGGAAGGATTTTAAGCTTAAAGCCAAAAAAGTAGGACATTGCGAGCGCGAAAACATAAGAAGGGAAAGAGACGCCTATTACAGCAATAAACGTTGCAAAGCTGTCGGCAAAGGTATTTCGTCGCAGAGCGGCCAATATTCCCAGAAAAAGTCCGATTAAACTGCCTAATATTGTCGCCTGTGCGCCGATCTGTAACGAAACCGGCACTCTTACTTTCAAAAGCTCGGTAATGGGCATATTCTTCTGAATTACGTACGATATGCCGAAATCGCCGGTCAGCATGGATTTTAAGTAATTCACGAACTGAACCGGAAGCGGCTTGTCAAGTCCGTATTTTGCATAAAGGTTAGCCCTTTGGATCGCTGTGATCTTCTCGTCGTTAAACGGACTTCCCGGCATGAAGCGCAGCATTGTAAACAGCAGCAGAACCAATATAAAAATTGTAACAAGTGACATAACTAATCTTTTTAGTATATATTTTGCCAAAGGACACCATTCCCTCCAGGTATAATAGAGAGCAGCCATGGGTAAAAAACGCCATGGCCGCTCTTTTTTTATTTCCGATTTCTACTGTTTATCGACATTAGTGTAGAGTGTGCCTACGCCCACCGGGAAGAAATACAGTCCGGTGACGCCGGGACGTACCATAACGGCGGAGCCTTTCTGATAAACAGGAAGGATGACCGCGTTATCCATAACGAGAGCTTCCGCTTTCTGCAATGCTGCCCAACGTTTCGCGGGGTCGGTGGAAAATTCGCCCACGTTGGCTTTCTGGAGCAGCGAATCGTACTCCGGATTGCTCCACTCGCCGTAGTTGTATGTGTTGCCGGTTTCCCACATGTTGAGATAAGTCATCGGGTCTGCATAGTCGGGTCCCCAGCGGGTAAGGCCGAGCTGATAGTTGCGCTTCTGCATAAGATCCGTGCGGCTCTTCTTGGGCTGCGCTTTAAGCGTGAGCTTTACGCCCGGGAGGTTTCCCTCGATTTCGCTCTGCAAAAACTGCGCCAGTAAAGGCGTGGAATCGGAATCGTCGAACAGGAGCTCGATGGTGACGGAATCAACTCCAAGCTCTTTCTTGGCTGTCTCCCAGTATTCCTTGGCCTTTGCTTTGTCGGTTTTAAGATATGTTCCGGTCGTATCCCTGAAATCCTTGCCGTCGGGGCCGATAGCAAGCTTTTTGGGTATTGCGAAATCGGCTGGTACGGAGCCGTCCTTCAGGATCTGGTTGCAGATAGCTTCCTTGTCGTAGGAAAGGGCTATTGCTTTTCTCAGGTTAATATTTCCGAGACCGCAGTCAAGAGACTTGTCTTTCGGGTTGATGTTGGGAGAGAGATACCAGAGGTAGCCTTCCTCTATTTTCTGGAAGCCCGGGGTGTTTTCATATTTGCTTATAAGATCGCCCGAAAGACGAACGTAATCGAGCTGTCCGTTCTCATAGGCAAGCAT
>JAUZPW010000264.1 GCA_030705725.1 Bacillota bacterium | reverse complement strand
GTAATTAAGCAGCCGCGACGCGCCGCCCAGGTAAACGTTCTGCCCTTTCTGGAGGTCCGCGATTTCCGTTATGAAAGCCGCGACCTGCGACAAAAGGGCCGAGGTGCCGTGCGGTATTGAGAAGAGCGATGACAAAAGCTCGTTTGATATCTGTGAAAGCGAAAGACCAGAGAAGCTTTGGTTTAAGGCGATGTTCAGAGCGGCGATGTCTTCTTCGGATATGGAAGCCTGAAGCTTAACAAGCTTATTATGCACAATGCCCGCATTCGTCACCAGTACGATAACAAAGGAGTGAGAGTCGACGGTGACGATGTCGAGCCGCCTTATATAAACCTTGTCCGTTTTCGGGGTCAAAGCTACCGTCGTATGGTTAGTAAGTTCGGATATAAGGCGCCCGGCCTCGGAAATCAGCCGGTCAAGCTCCTGAACCCGCAGGTTAAGCGCCTGCCTGACGTCAAATATTTCCTGCATTGAAAGACGGTATCGATCCATCAGCTCGTTTACATAAAGCCTGTAACCAAGCGGGGACGGTACACGGCCGCTTGAAGTATGCTGCTTCTCAAGATAGCCCATTTCCTCCAGTTCCGCCATCTCGTTGCGTATAGTTGCGGAAGAAAGGTTAAGATCGGATCGGCGCGCTATCGATTTGGAACCGACAGGCTCCGCCGAGGCGATATAGTCCTCGATTATCGCCTTAAGTATTATTTTTTTTCGTTCGCTTAACTCCAATCCAAAACACCTCCATTACGCACTAATAATGTACCACCGGCATATTTTTCTGTCAAGCGCCCCCAATTTACAGCGGACTTTATATTTTCGTTGACAAATACATACAGCGGTATTATATTATAACTGTATTAACTGAATTAATACACATACTACAATTTTCGGGAAAGGAGATACGCTTTGATTAATCTCGATTACAGGGACAAAAGGCCGCTTTACGAACAGATTACCGAAAAGTTTGAAAACCTGATTTCGAGCGGGGCGCTCGGGGCGGACGAACAGCTTCCGTCGGTCAGGCAGCTCGCCATGGAGCTTTCAATAAACCCGAATACGATACAGCGGTCGTATATGGAGCTTGAAAAAAAGAACATTATATACAGTATAAAAGGAAAAGGCAATTTTGTTACTTCAGACACGGAAGCAATCAGGAGGATAAAGACGGAAAATCTTATGACGGACGCAAGAAACCTGGCCTTGAAAGCGGCGGAGCTCAACGTTCCGCTTGCGCTTTTTGTAAAAGAATTCGAAAAAAGCTATCTGACAGCAAGGGGGGACGCAAGAGATGATTGAAGCAAAAGATATAGTTAAACGGTTCGGCGGGATATGCGCGGTCGACCGTGTCTCGGCTGAGATCAGGGACGGCTCGGTATTCGGGCTTATCGGTTCAAACGGAGCGGGAAAATCGACTTTCCTGCGGATGGCAGCCGGAATACTGAAACCTGATTCAGGGCGGGTTACGGTGGAAAACGAGGACGTCTTCGAAAATACTGCGCAAAAAAGCCGCATTTTTTATATTTCAGACGAGCAGTACTTTTTCCCGAATTCCACACCCGCGGCGATGAGGGATTATTACAAAAAGATATACGCGAAATTTGACGGGAAACGCTTTGAATCCCTTGTGAAAAGCTTCGGGCTGGATATTAACAGGAAAATAAACACGTTTTCAAAGGGTATGAAAAAGCAGGTTTCAATTATATGCGGAATTTCGGCGAATACCGATTACATTTTATGCGACGAGACGTTTGACGGGCTTGATCCCGTAATGCGCCAGGCGGTCAAAAGCCTGTTTGCGGCAGAAATGCAGGACAGGGGCCTTACGCCGGTAATCGCTTCTCATTCGCTCCGTGAGCTTGAGGATATATGCGACCATATAGGTCTGCTTCACCGCGGCGGAATAATACTGTCCAAGGACCTTGACGATCTAAAGCTTGGGATTCACAAGCTGCAATGCGTGTTTTCAGAGCCTAAAACAAAGGAGGATTTTTTGGAACTTGACGTGCTGTCCTTTGAACAGAGAGGCAGTTTTTACACGATTACGGCAAAAGGGGAACGCAGCGAGGTAGAAGAAAAGATCTGCGCAATGAAACCGGTCTTCTCGGAACTTCTGCCGCTTTCTCTTGAGGAAATTTTTATCAGCGAAACGGAGGTGTGCGGCTATGACGTTCAGAAACTCCTTTTTTGACACGGCCCTTATAAAGGATAAGCTTAAAAAAAGCTCATGGATTCTGACGCTCTATTCAATTATCCTGTTTTTTGCAGTAACCGTCGCGAACGCGATGCTGATTCAGAATATAAAAATGGAGTATGCTAATGCATCGGAGCCGGAAAAAACCGACAGGATATTAAAGCATGTAAACAGCATGATTTCATTAAACAATGAATTTGTTAAAATTATTATTGTGATATTTGCGGTCGTATCGGCATTGACAGCGTTTTATTACATTAACTCCAAAAAACAGGTGGATTTTTATCACTCGCTTCCGCTCTGTCGTGAGAAACTGTTTTTTATATCGTTTGAAGCCGGAATACTTTATTTTGTCCTCCCGTATATCGTTAACGTTTTTTTGACGCTGCTTATCCTGGCCGGCTCCGGGTTGTTCGGCTACCTGTCGATCGGCAGCATGACGGCGAATGTGCTTATTAATCTGCTTTATTATCTCGCAATTTATTCGGTAAGCGTTTTCGCCTGCGTTTTATGCGGCAACGCGATCGTGGCGATACTTGGCAGCTGTGTGCTGCTTGCTTATTTTCCGGCGCTTATATTCGTCGTTTTCGCACAGCTAAAAAGTTATTACCGCACGTTTTACTCCTCTTGCTATAGCGTTACGGCGATGGTGAGAAACGCTTCGCCCGCGTTTGATTTTCTGCTTGCCGCGCCGCGCGGCGTGGGCGTTTTTAGAATAATTGCCTACTTATTTTTTACGGCGGTTTTAATCGCGGCATCCGCCGTTTTGTATAAAAAGCGCCCGTCGGAAGCCGCGGGACATGCGATGGCATTCAGAATCTCAATGCCG
>JAUZPW010000263.1 GCA_030705725.1 Bacillota bacterium | reverse complement strand
CGTTTACGAGGAAAGGGGCCGGTAAAGTGAAATATGTGATAATCGGGAACTCCGCGGCCGCCGTCGGAACGGCGGAAGGCATCCGGAGCATTGACAAAACCGGCGAAATAATAATGGTGACAAAAGAGAGGGAGCATACCTACGCAAGGCCTCTCATTTCCTACCTGCTTCAGGGCAAAACCACAAGGGAAAAAATGAAATACCGCCCCGACGGGTTTTATAAGAATAATAATATAGAGTTCATGTTCGGCGAGGTCATAAATATTGATCCCTGGCGCAAAGAGCTTCGGCTTAATGACGGCAAAAGCATAAGCTACGATAAGCTGATGGTCGCTTCCGGCTCTAGGCCGTTCGTGCCTCCGATGGAAGGCCTCGATACGGTTGCAAAGCGCTCCGGCTTTATGACCGTTAATGACGCCGAGTTTCTTATGCGCGAAGTCGGTGAAGACACAAAGGTGCTCATCCTCGGCGCGGGGCTGATTGGGTTAAAGTGCGCCGAGGGGCTTTGCGGCCGTGCCCGCTCAATAACCGTCGTCGACCTTGCCGGGCGCGTACTCCCGAGCATACTTACGCCCGAAGCCTCCGAGATTGTCCGCGCCCACATAAAAAAGTCCGGAATAAATTTTATCCTCGGCGACTCCGTCGCGCGTTTTGAAAAGGACGCCGCGTATCTTAAAAGCGGAAAGGAGCTCCCGTTTGATGTTTTAGTCGTCGCGGTCGGCGTCAGGCCGAACGTTGAGCTTGTAAAAGACGCGGGCGGCACAGTAGGGCGCGGCGTGCTTACAAACGCTTTTATGGAAACGACGCTCCCCGGCGTGTATTCGGCGGGCGACTGCACCGAAAGCTACGACGTCTCGGCAGACGGCAACAGGGTGCTCGCCATCCTCCCCAACGCCTATATTCAGGGCGAGTGCGCCGGGATAAACATGGCGGGCGGAAAAAAGGAATTTAAGGACGCGATCCCGATGAACGCCATAGGCTTTTTCGGGCTGCACATGATAACGGCGGGAAGCTACGACGGCGACGCCGCCGTTACACGCCCCGAATCCGGCGAAGGCTATAAGCAGCTTTACATAAAGGACGGCTTGTTAAAAGGCTTCATCCTCATAGGCGACGTGAAAAGGGCCGGTATCTATACTTCCATAATCAAAGATAAGATTCCGCTTTCCGGCCTCGACTTTGATCTCCTTGTCGACAAGCCGCAGCTTATCGCGTTTTCAAAGGAATACCGCAGAGAGAAATTAGGAGGCGCAGTAAATGCAGATTGATACAAAAGGCCTCGGCTTCGCCGAGCTTAACGAAATCGTCAGAAACAGTGGCGAGCAGACGATAGAGCTTTATAACGTCTGCGGGCAGCGCTATATCGCGAGCGGGCTCTCGGGCAAGGAGATAAAAATCACCGGCACGCCCGGAAACGCGCTCGGCGCTTACTTAAACGGCTGCAATATAAAGGTTTTCGGCAACGCGCAGGACGCGACGGGCGACACGCTGAACAGCGGCTCGATATTTATAGAGGGCTCGGCGGGCGACGCCTGCGGCTACGCCATGCGCGGCGGAAAGATATACGTGAAGGAAAACGTCGGCTACCGCGCGGGCATCCATATGAAGGAATATAAAGACATGAAACCGGTTATCGTAATAGGCGGCAAAACCGGCGATTTCCTGGGCGAATACCAGGCGGGAGGCATAATCGTCGTGCTCGCAATAAAGTCGGACGGCCCGAGTGTCGGCTCTTACTGCGGAACAGGCATGCACGGCGGAAAAATTTTCGTCAGGAAAACGCGCCCCAAAAATCTGCCGCCCCAGGTCAGCGTAAGTAAGGCCGAAAAAAAAGAGCTCGAAGCGATTTCCCCGTATATCGCGGAATTTTGCTCGGTTTTCGGGTATGATAGCGGTAAACTGCTTTCAGACGATTACTACGTCCTCTCCCCCAACACGAAAAACCCTTACCATAGGCTGTACACTCAGAATTAAGGAGTATTTTATGGTTACTTCAATGAAAGAGGCTTCGGAGTTTTTTGCCGAAAACGACGTCAGGTTTATAAGGCTTCAGTTCTGCGATATTTTCGGTCAGCTTAAAAACATCTCCGCGAATCCCGACCAGCTTAAAAATGCCTCCGAGGGTATCGGGTTCGACGCCTCTTCCATTAAAGGCTTTTTAAGCGAGAACGAAAGCTGCCTGTTTCTCTACCCCGACCCGACGACCATGTGCGTGCTGCCCTGGCGGCCCCAGGCCGGACGCGTCGTGCGTTTTTTCTGCGACATAAAGCACCGCGACGGCTCCTCTTACGCGGGCGACAGCCGTCGCCGCCTCAAGGAGGCGGTCAGAAAAGCCGAAGCCACGGGCTGCCATATTTTCATGGGCGCGGAGTGCGAGTTTTACCTTTTCGAAACGGATGAAAACGGAGCGGCGGTTTTAACTCCGCACGACGACGCCTCCTATTTCGACGTCGCCCCGCGCGACAAGGGCGAAAATATCCGCAGGGAAATCTGCCTCACGCTCGAGGAGATGGGCCTCGCCGTCGAAACCTCGCATCACGAATCCGGGCCCGGCCAGCATGAAATCGTGTTTAAGTACGCGAACGCGCTCGCGACCGCCGATAACCTCGTCACCTTCAAATCCGTCGTAAAAACGATAGCTCAGAAAAACGGCGCTTACGCGTCCTTCATGCCGAAACCACTAAATAAGCAGAGCGGCAGCGGCATGCATATAAATATCTCGGCACAAAAAGGCGCGGACGCGATTTTTGAAAAGCCGGACGGCAGCTTAAAAGAAGCCGCCGGGTTTTTCATCGCCGGAATACTGTCCCATATAAAAGGAATAACCGCGATAGCAAACCCGCTCATAAATTCGTATAAAAGGATCGGCTTCGGTTTCGAGGCGCCTAAGCATATAAGCTGGCACTACGATAACCGCTCTCAGCTCATAAGAATCCCCGAATCGAAAGGGTCTTTAAGCCGGATGGAGCTGCGCTCCCCCGACCCTTCCTGCAATCCGTATCTGGTGTTCGCCATTCTTATTGAAGCGGGCCTCG
>JAUZPW010000262.1 GCA_030705725.1 Bacillota bacterium | reverse complement strand
GTGCTCGACAAGTCAATTGTAAATGAAAAGGAACTTACGGACATTTTCAGCTACCCCGTCTTAGGATCCGTGCCGGACTTCAATAAATCCAGGCTGGAGGCGTACAGATATGGTCGTTAAAAAAATAAAAGAGGGAAACGCCGCAACCGCAGAAGCGACCTGTTTAAATGAAATTACAAGATTTGATATTATCGAGGCGTATAAAGCAATCAGGACAAACGTGATATACTCGCTCGTTGGGGAGGACTCGAAAATTATTTGTTTATCGAGTCCGTCGCCGAACGACGGCAAAACGACGACCTGCGTTAACCTTGCGATCACTTTCGGGCAAACCGGCGCGAAAGTGCTTATTATTGACGGGGATCTTCGCAAACCTTCGGTTCACAGAAATTTCAAATTAATTAACGAGCCGGGACTTACGAACGCTCTCGGCGGATTCTGCAGCCTCAGGGACGCGATACGGAAGACCGGGCACGATAATTTGGACGTGCTTACGAGCGGGCATGTTCCGCCAAATCCGGCAGAGCTTCTGGCGTCGGATGAAATGCGGAAGCTTATTGAAAAAATAAAGTCTGATTATGAATACATATTCATCGACGCGCCGCCGGTCAACAGCGTTACCGACGTGGCCGTGCTTTCCGGAATGGTTTCAGGGATTGTGCTGGTTGTCAGGCATCGCGTTTCAACATTCGACGAGATAAACGGAGCTTTGGAAAAACTTGCGCTTGTCAACGCTAAAATCCTCGGATTCATAATGAATGATGTAAGCGATAAAATGAAACGAAAAAAATATTACAGATATACGAATTATTATGCTTATAAAAACAAAACAGATGAGTAAATCATTTTACATTGATTTTCATACTCATTTATTGCCTGGGCTTGACGACGGGAGTAAAAATGCCGCCCATTCCGCAAGGATGCTCCAAAACGCGGCGGATCAGCGCACCGAAACCGTTATCTGCACGCCGCATTTTCTGCCTCTGAGAGAGACTGCCGAAGAATTTTTGAATAAGAGAGAAAATGCTTTAAGGAGCCTTAAAAGCGAGCTTTCCTTCGGAAAGCTTTCGGAGGCGGCTCCAAAAATCCTGTGCGGAGCCGAATGCAGTTATATTAAAAGCATCAGCCGGTATCCGGGCCTTGAAAAGCTTTGCATCGAAGGCACCTCTTGGCTGCTTTTGGAGCTCCCTTACGACGACTGGGACGACGGGATATTCGAGGAAATTTATCTTCTGGCGGTGGAACGCGGCGTTTTCTGTATCGTCGCCCATGTGGAAAGATTTCACTCGCAGATAAAAAAGTGCGGGGGAATCGAGGCGTTTAATGAGCTAGACTGCGTTTTTCAGCTCAATGCGGATTCTTTTTCCTTTTTATCGGACAGAAAAAAGTGCCTTTCATTTATTTCGGGAACGGTTCCGTGCGTGCTGGGCAGCGACATGCATTCGTGCGATATCGGCTCGCCGGCCGGGTCGGCTGAAAGATGGCTTAATGAGCAGCAGGTTAAAAAAATCTACCGGGTTTCCAGGGAAATATTATTGAACGCACCTCCTGAATGCGTTAAAGAAACCTGGCTCGATACCGAACTGGGGCTGGTTTCCGCAAAGCAATAAGTGCTGCCGTAAGCGAATATTCAAACTTAAGCAGAGCCGACTTGAAAGTCGGTTCTTTTTTATTCATTGGACATGTAAACGAATTCATAAGCTCTTTATGGAGGTGTTTCCGATGAAAAAGGTGATTCGGGCGGAGACAAGATTCTCGGGCAGCGCCAGCTTTTATGAAAAGCTCAAAGAAGCAATCCTTAATATCCTGTTAAAAGGTGCTTAGATATGGCGGGAGAGAAGGCTGCGCTTTACCTGAGGCTATCGCGCGAAGACGACGACAATAAATCGGGAAATTCCGAGAGCATTAAAAACCAAAGGGATTTCCTGATTAAGTTTGCAAATGAAAACAACTTAGAAGTTTCCGATATTTACGCCGACGACGGTTTTTCAGGAACAAGCTTCGACAGACCTGAGTTTAACCGGATGTTAAAAGATATTGAAGCCGGAAAAATCAACACCGTGCTTGCGAAAGACCTTTCACGTCTGGGCAGGGATTACATAATGACGGGGCACTACATTGAAATTTATTTTCCGAGCAAAAACGTCAGGTTTATCGCCGTAAACGACGGAATCGACACTTTCTCAGATACGGAGACCGGAGATATGACGCCTTTCAGGGCCGTATTCAACGACATGTACGCAAAGGATATTTCGGGGAAGGTCAGGACGGCGCTTATGACGAAAAAAAAGAACGGCGCCTTCATCGGCTCCGTTGCGCCATACGGCTATAAAAAATCTCCCGAAAACAAAAACAAGCTGGTAATCGACGATATAACGGCACAGCATGTCAGACAAATTTACAGGATGTTTCTCGGCGGCAGGTCCGTATCTGAAATCGCGCTAACGCTGACCGAACAGAGAATAGAAACGCCGTCTGAAAGCAAAGGCCTGAATGCCACGCAGAAACGGTTCCCCGGGGTATGGAACGCGAATATGGTGAAGTATATACTAAAAAACCCGACCTACGCGGGACATCTTACTCAAAACAGGATGAAAAAAATAAGCTATAAAATAAAAAAAAAGGTGTCGCTGCCGGAAAGCCGCTGGATAACGGTGTTAAACACCCACAAGCCGATAATAAGTCAGGCGGATTTTGACACGGCGCAGCTGAGGCTTAAAATCCGGTCGTACAATTCAGTAAAAAGAGGCAAAACGCATTTGCTTACGGGCCTAGTGTTCTGCGGGGACTGCAAGGCGCCCATGTCCACGATCAGGGAAAGTGAAAACCGCACTTACCTCGTTTGCCAGACGTGGCGGAAATACGCGGGGCTTAAGCTATGCACTTCACACTGCATACGCGAGGACGACGTTATAAACGAAACGGCAAAAGAACTGCGCGAGCTGGCTGAAAGCCGGATAGACAGGAAACAGCTTGCGGAGGATATTGCTTCGGAGCTGCAAAAAATCGGCCGGACAGATAAAACCGCGCCGGCGATCCGCAAAAACCTC
>JAUZPW010000261.1 GCA_030705725.1 Bacillota bacterium | reverse complement strand
TCCCTCAGCTCGTCGACCGGTATGTTGACAGACCCCGCGGGAGTGCCCATGGCGTACTCCTCACGCGTTCTGACGTCTAAAAGCGTTACTTTTTCAAGGTCTAAGCCGTCGACCTCGTCAAAATGAAACACCTTGACGTCGCCCTTAAGGATGTTTGCCGCCGTAAAGCCAAGCATATTGACAGGATCCTTGGCGGAAGAATAAGGCGGCGCGTAGCAAAGCTCCAGCTCCTCAAGATCGTATACCGTGCCGCCAAGCCGCATCGCCGTCGCTATCACGTCGATGCGCTTATCCGCCCCGTCGAACCCGACCGCCTGAGCGCCGAGTATTTTCCCGTCCGGCGCGAAAATAAGTTTCATCGAAAGCTGCGTCGAATTCGGGTAATAAGACGCGTGGCTCGCGGGATGAATATAGGTTTTGAGATACGGAATATTGAGAGCCCTGCACTGTTTTTCGTTTAGTCCCGTCGACGCCGCCGTCATATCGAATATCTTAACGACCGCGCTGCCCAAAACGCCCCTGCTTTTTATCTCTTTCCCGCCGAGCGCGTTTTCGGCTGCAAGCCTTCCCTGCTTGTTTGCCGGGCCTGCGAGCGGAATAAGCGTCTCGGCGCCCGAAACAAGGTTTTCTACCGTGATCGCGTCCCCAACAGCGTAAATATCCGGGTCGGAGGTTCTGTAAGCTTCATCGGTCTTAATTCCGCCTCCCGCGCCGAGCTCGAGGCCCGCGTCTCTGGCAAGCTCGTTTTCCGGAGCGACGCCTATGCTCAGAATTACCATGTCCGTATCAAGCGCCCTGCCGTCCGAAAGTAAAACCTTGATTGGCTCCCCTTTTTCAAAGCCGCTTACGCCGGTCTTAAAAAGAAGCTTAACGCCGTTTTCCCTGATATGCCTGTGCAGAAATGCCGCCATTTCGGGGTCAAGCGACGCAATCGCCTGATCCAGGAACTCGACTACAGTCACGTCAAGCCCGCGTTCTATAAGGTTTTCAGCCATCTCAATTCCGATAAACCCCGCGCCGACTATAACGGCGCTCGAGGCGCCTTTTCTGCGTATATACTCGTCTATCGCGAGCGTGTCCGGAACGGTTCTCAGCGTAAAAATGCCCTCCGTGCCTATTCCGGGCAGGTTCGGGCGCTTGGGCTTCGCCCCCGGCGAAAGAATGAGCTTGTCGTAGCTCTCCTCGTAGGTTGTCCCGTCCTTTAAGTTTTTGACCGTGACGGTTTTTTTCGCGCGGTTTATTTTTACAGCCTCGCTTAAAGTGCGAAGGTCTATGTTGAATCTTTCCTTGAATATAATCGGTTTTGTGACAATAAGGTTTTCCCTGTCCTTGATAGCTCCGCCTATAAAATACGGCAGTCCGCAGTTGGCGTAGGACACGAATTCGCCCTTTTCAAGCATTACGATCTCGGCGCTTTCGTCCAAGCGCCTCAGCCTGGCCGCGGCGCTTGCTCCGCCCGCGACACCGCCAACAATGACAAATTTCATGAAACATCTCACCTTCCCGTTATTTTTTTATCAATTATATCTTATACCTATAATAAAATATCTCCGTAACTTTGTCACATAAAATATGCTAGAATAAATGATAGCATATGGAAAAATAAGAAAATAAAGCAGGTGACATAATGGCTGACGTAATTGTGCTGGGAAGCGGCCCCGCGGGAATCTCGGCCTCTCTGTATGTAAAAAGAGCGGGACTTAACGCCGTGGTTATCGGGCGCGGCGGCGGATCGCTTGAAAAAGCGGATAAAATCGAAAATTATTACGGCTTCCCCGAGCCCGTCGACGCCGGCGAGCTCATAAAAAACGGAATAGCCCAGGCTAAAAGGCTCGGCATACCGGTTATTAAGGATGAAGTCGTCTCTCTTTCGTATCTCGACAGATACGTTGTTGAAACCAAATCGGCCCAGTTCGAGGCCGACAGCGTCATACTGGCTACCGGCTCGTCCAGAAAGTCGCCGCCAATCCCCGGGCTAGGTGATTTCGAGGGCAAAGGGATAAGCTACTGCGCCGTGTGCGACGCGTTTTTTTACAGGAACCGTCCGGTAGCCGTCTTAGGCGACTCCGAATACGCTTTTCACGAGGCTGCGGAGCTTATGCCTACCGCCTCTTCCGTCGTCCTGCTGACAAACGGCAGGGAGCCGGCCGTGGCTCTGCCGAAAGGCCTCCCGGTCATAAAAAAGGAGATAGCGGCTTTCGAGGGAAAAGAGGTGCTGCAGTCGGTCCGCTTCAGGGACGGCTCGGCCTATGCCGTTTCGGGCGTATTTATCGCTCTCGGCGTCGCCGGAAGCGCCGACCTTGCGCGTAAGCTCGGCGCCAGAACCGAGGGCGTCGCCGTCCTTGTCGACGAGAACATGCAGACCAACGTTCCGGGGCTCTTCGCCGCGGGCGACTGCACGGGCGGCCTTCTTCAAATATCAAAGGCGGTATACGAGGGCGCAAAAGCCGGAACCTCCGCCGTAAAATTTATCCGGTCAAAAAAAAGGTAAATATTGTGACCTAGTCACTGTGGCGCGATTCTCCTTAGAGTAAAATAAAAACATAAAAAGTTAATCAAAGGAGAAATCAAGTATGTCAGCTGTAAAACTTACAAAAAGCAATTTTAAGGAAGAAGCGCTCGAATCCGACAGACCCGTTCTTATAGATTTCTGGGCTCCCTGGTGCGGTCCCTGCCGCATGGTCTCCCCGGTCGTCGAGGAAGTAGCCGAAGAAGTCGGCGCCTCAGCCAAGGTCTGCAAGGTAAATGTGGATGAGGAACCGAACCTCGCGGCGCAGTTTAACATAATGAGCATCCCCACGCTCGTGGTGCTGCAAAACGGCAGGGTCAGATCCTCCTCGGTAGGCGTAAAAAGCAAAAAGCAGATTCTCGATATGATAAAGGCATAAAAACCTATATCCCACATTCACGCTGAAGGCGGCCTCACGGGCCGCCTTCAGACTGTATACAAACTCTGTTTATGGTATTTTGAGCACCCTGCGCCTGCAGGCGCGTTTTGAAAAACTTGCTTTGCGCGAAACGAAGAGAGTGTGAACAAGTTTTTCAAAACTTAAATTT
>JAUZPW010000260.1 GCA_030705725.1 Bacillota bacterium | reverse complement strand
GAAATCGCAATATCGGATCACCGTTCGTCACAGCCCGATCTGCCTGATATGATGAAGCTTGCGTCGGAGGTTCACCTTGGGGGGATGATCGGCGGAAAAGCGGGCGTTTTGCATATTCATGTCGGGGACGGGAAAAAAGGGCTTGAGCCTCTGGTTAAGATTTTGGATGAATCAGATCTTCCGATTGGGATGTTTGTTCCGACACACCTAAACCGGAACCCGGAGCTTTTCAGACAGGCGACGGAATACTGCCGTTCAGGCGGGAATATTGATCTTACAGCTGGCGAAAAAGCCGGCTTGCCGGTTTACCGGTGCATTGAGATGCTTATATCGGAGGGCATGGACTTATCGAGAGTGACTGTAAGCTCGGACGCAAACGGCAGCATTCCCGAAGGCGGCGTTTCAAAAATAATCTGGCTGTACGAGGACATAGTAAGCTGCATCCGTAAAGCGAAGCTTAGTCCGGGGGCTGCGTTTTCACTGGCGACTGAAAACGTGGCAAAGGTGCTGAAGCTATATCCCCGGAAAGGGTGTCTTAAAGAGGGCGGCGATGCCGATATTCTGGTTACCGATAAAGATTACAATATTAAAATGCTTTTTTGCAGGGGCAGACTTATGAAAAAGCTCAGCGAAAAGCTTTAATTTATTATGCCATGTAAAACGGAGAAACGGAGCCCAGTATGAACGAAGTAAACAAAGGATTTTTAATTATCATAGGCGGCGCGGAGGATAAAAACGGAAGCAGCATAATCCTGAAACAGGCTCTGCGGCTTCTCTCGGAGGGGGAACGTCTTGTCGTGCTGACGACGGCGACTGAAAAACCCCAGGAAACCGGCGAAAATTATCGGCAGACCTTCCAGCGTTTAGGCATAAAACAGGTTGAAATACTTAATATTAATACCAGAAACGATGCCGACGATGAGGAATGCTGCCGTATTATACAGAATTCGCGCTGTATTTTTATGACTGGGGGAGATCAACTCAGGGTTACGAGCATTCTTGGGGGCACGCGGGCAGGATCTGAGATAATAAGGCTTTATAAAAACGGCGGCGTTATCATGGGTACAAGCGCGGGTGCTTCAGTTATGAGCTCCACAATGATCGTGCAGGGAAACGACAATGAACCGGCCAGAAAATGCACTCTGAAAATGGCGCCGGGGCTCGGCCTTATAAGCGGCGTCATAATCGACCAGCATTTCGACCAACGCGGAAGGTTCGGCCGCCTTTTATGCGGCGTCGCCGAAAATCCGGGAATGCTTGGACTGGGCATTGACGAGGATACGTCAATAACATTGTTCCCGGATATGCATTTTGAGGTGACCGGTACGAACTCCGTTACGATTTTAGACGGGAAAACAATAAAAAGCTCCAATGTTTCGGAGCTAAAACAAAACGAGATTTTAGCAATAACCGGCGTCACAGTTCATGTGCTGCCGCAGGGTTACGGCTTTGATCTAAAGGAAAGAAAGGTTCTGCGCCTTAAAAATGGAAGCTGACAAAATTAGTATTCGGGATTTTACGATTTTTAACGGCAGGAATATTTACAGCCACCGGCCTGTCATGAAAATGATCGTAGATATTGGGAAATACGGCGATATTTCAACAAATAAAATACCGGGGTTTAACGAAAAGCTCCTGGAGTATTTTCCGGGACTTAAGAAAAACTTCTGCGGGCTTGGTTATGAAGGGGGCTTTCTAGAAAGACTTAACGAGGGAACTTACCTTGCCCATGTACTTGAACACGTTATACTCGAAATGCAATCGATGCTGGGTTATGACGTAAAATACGGGAAAACAAGAACGATAGAGGAACCCTCGCTTTATTACCTTATCTGTGAATTTGAAAACGAAACCTGCGGGCTTGAATGCGGGAAGGCGTCAGTCTTTATACTCAACTGTCTGTTAAACGGCGAAACGGTATTTATCGAGGAATTTCTAAGCTATCTTGACAAGGTTGCAAGAGATTCCGAGCTTGGGCCGAGCACGACGGCAATAGTTAACGAAGCGAAGCTTCGCGGAATTCCGGTTACAAGGATAGGAAACGGAAGCCTTATAAGACTCGGCTATGGAAAACACAGCAGGCTAATAGAGGCGACGCTTACCGATGCGACGTCATGCATTTCAGCCGATATTTCCTGCAATAAACAGCTTACTAAGTTCCTTTTGGGTGAGAATCAGATTCCCGTACCGTTCGGAAAAATGGTTTATTCCGAACTGTCGGCGCTTATGGCGGCAAACCAGATAGGTCTGCCGGTAGTAATCAAACCGTTTAACGGCAACCAGGGCAAGGGCGTTCATCTGAATCTGAAAAACGATGAGGAAATCAAAGCGGCTTATAAAGAGGCGTCAAAATACAGCAATGGCATAATCGTCGAAAAGTATATAAGAGGGCATGATTACCGGATACTGGTTGTCGGAAACAAGGTCAGGGCAGTGTCCGAACGGCTTCCGGCGAGCGTGACGGGAGACGGCGTTCATTCAATCCGCGAGCTTGTAGAGATGGTAAACCGGGATCCGCAAAGAGGCGAAAAGCACGAAAAGCCGCTGACAATTATCCGCATCGACGAGACCGCGCTGAATGTGCTTAAAAAGAATAAAATGACGCCCGAACACGTTCCCCACGACGGGCAGACTATAGTCTTAAGGGAAAACGCAAACCTGAGTACAGGAGGAACAGCGATCGACTGCACGGATCGGATACACCCGGACAACGCCGAGATCGCGGTAAGGGCGGCGAACGCCATCGGCATAGACATTGCGGGGATCGATATTGTGGCGGATAATATAGGCGAATCGGTACTCGAGACGGGAGGCGCCGTCGTCGAGGTAAACGCCGCGCCCGGAATCAGGATGCATCTTTTCCCGGGCAAGGGAGAACCGAGAAACGTCGCGGGGGATATTGTCGGCTTTTTATTTAAGGATGAGGAATCGACGAGCTTCCCGATAGTATCGGTTACCGGGACAAACGGAAAAACGACTGTCGCGAGGCTTATAAACCATACCCTGACTTTATCCGGCAAAACCGTCGGATTAACCTGCACGAGCGGGACATATGTCGGAGGAAAGCTTGTTTGCCGCGGAGATAATTCCGG
>JAUZPW010000026.1 GCA_030705725.1 Bacillota bacterium | reverse complement strand
CTTCGGCCATGCTGACAAGCCCGCCCGGATTGCCTCTTAAATCCAGAATAAGCACCTTCGTGCCTTTTTTCGCAAGCTGCGAAAAGGCCTCGTTGAATCGGTTTTCAGTGTCCGTTCCGTTGAATATTTTAAGCCGCATATATTCTATGCCCGGTTCGACCGTTCGGCTCTCGAAGTTCGGATTGCTGATCTGCGCGCGCTTCATGGTAAAAATTAGCTCTTTGCCGTCCCTCAAAACCGTAATAGTAACGGGAGAGCCCTCAGGTCCGCGTATTTTTGTGGCTATTTCGTCGTTTGTGAGCCCGTCTACCGGCTGGCCGTCGATAAGCTTAATTACGTCGCCGGCCTTAAGCCCCGCCTGATCCGCCGGGCTCTGCTGGGTAACATAAGTAATTTCGATGCGCCCGCCGTCCGTCGACATCGTGATTCCGACGCCGACATACCCGCCGACGTTCGTCGGGAAAGCCGACTTGTTTTCGTCCGAGGTAAGATAAGCGGAATGCGAGTCGTAATGCGAAAGCATCGTGTTCGCGAGTTTGTAAAACTCCTTCGGATCGCTTCTCAGCAGGTCGAGCAGCATGTTCTGTATGGGATCGTCGTCCTGCGAGGAAAAAAGCCCGTACATTTTGATTATTTCGGCTATACTTTTGAGATCCTCATACTGGTTTTTAACCTCGCTGTTGTCCGCGGCGAACGCCGGAACAACCGAGGCTGACAATAATAAAACAACGAGCAAAAACGAAATTATTCTTTTTTTCAATGGAATTCCCCCTGCCGGTTTCCCGGCGATGATTCTCTGTCTTTTTACATCCGCTCCGGGGCCGTGACCCCGATAATTTCAAGGGTATTCGCAATAACCCGGGCTGTCGCGAGGCACAGGCAGATGCGCGCGTCCCTGAGCTCCGCGCTTTCCGCGTCCTTAATGCGGCAATCCGTGTAAAACCTGTGAAAGGCCGCCGCGGCCTCCGTCACGTACCTGTTAAGCCTTGACGGCTCGCTGTAAAGCGCGCTTAAGCGGATTTCCTCCGGCAGCGCGGCCAGCGCTCGGATAAGCGCGCGCTCCTCTTTCCCGCAAAGCAGCGTCAGATCGGCGTCTTTGGGCTCCGGTATCCTGATGCCCTCCGCCTCAAGATTCCTCAAAATACTCATAATCCTCGCGTGGGCATACTGGACGTAATAAACCGGGTTTTCGCTGTCCTCTCTTACGGCAAGGCCAAGATCGAATTCAAGATGCGTGTCCGCCGCCCGCGAATTAAAGAAGAACCGCGCCGCGTCGACCGTGATCTCATCCAGAAGGTCTGAAAGCGAAATGGCTTTTCCCGTCCTCTTCGACATGCGCACGACCTCGCCGTCACGCATCAGGCGCACAAGCTGCATCAGAACGATCTGCAGCCGGTGCGACCCGTCGAGGCCAAGGGCGTCGAGCGCCGCCTGAAGCCTTTTGACGTGCCCGTGGTGATCCGCTCCCCAGACGTTTATAACGCGGTCAAATTTTCTCTCCTCGAATTTGTTCCTGTGATAAGCTATATCCGCGGCAAAATAAGTGTAAACCCCGTTTTCGCGCATTAAAACGTCGTCCTTCTCGCAGCCGAAGTCGGTCGTTTTAAGCCACAGGGCTCCGTCTTTTTCGTATGTCGCGCCGCGTTTTTTAAGAAGCTCCATGGTTTCTTTGACATAGCCCGAGTTGTGGAGCTCCGTCTCGCAGAACCACCGGTCGTAATGGATGCGGTAGCGCCCGAGGTCTTCCTTCATGCGCGCTATGTTGCGCCCGAGCCCGAATTCCATCAGGGCCTTTCTGCGCTCGTCCTCCGGCTTATTAAGGTACTCCTCGCCGTGCTCCTTCGCGAAAGCGGCTGCGAGCTCACGTATATCGTCGCCGTGGTAGCCGTCCTCCGGGAAAACGCAGGCTTCCTCGCCCTTAAAATGCTGTATATATCTCGCCTCTAAAGACCTCGCGAAAAGCGCGACCTGGTTTCCGGCGTCGTTAATTAGAAATTCCCTCGTTACGTCATGTCCCGCTCGGCTCAAAACCTCGGCGATGCAGTCCCCGAGCACGCCGCCGCGCGCGTTTCCCATGTGCATCGGGCCCGTGGGGTTCGCCGAAACAAACTCCACCATGATTTTCTGAGGCCTGTCCGAAACCGACCGTCCGTAATCCCCGCCCTCGGAAAGGACGTTTTGTACGACGTTTTTATAAAACTCGCCGGTCAGCCGGAAATTGATAAACCCCGCTCCCGCGACCTCCGGAGTGCTGAAAAATCCCCCTCCGTATTTCTTAAGATCCATGTGCTTAACTAATTCATCGGCTATTTTTCTCGGCGGGAGCTTAAGCGCCCTTGCCGCCTGCATAGCGAAGGAGGATGAAAAATCCCCGTTGCCGGGGTCCTTCGGCATCTCGACCGGCGCCGAATCGAAAGACGCTTCGGGAAGCGCGCCTGCGCCGCATGCGGCTTTGTAGGAAGAAAGTATAAGCTCTTCGATAAGTTTCTGCGCTTTTATTATCATGTTCATAACGTTCACTCCGAAAAATACTTAATTTTTAAGCTTCAGGGTGCTTTGCGAGGCCTCCTTTACCGAAACGGTAAAGGAATTGAGGCCCGCGATCGCGTGGTTTACCTCGATGGCGTAATGTACGCTCAGGCTCCCGCCCGAATCAAGCAGCTCGTTTTTAATGCTTTCCGTGTTGACTGAAATGGTCAGCGCCCCGTAAAGTGTCTCGCACATCGAGACATGCCTTCGTCCCTTTTCGAAAATAAGCTGCGAGGCGTAAGGCTTCGAATGTATCAGCGTGACCTTCTGAGGTTCGATCTTGAGGGTCGTAAGCCCCGTAAGACCCGTAAGCTCGCTCTCCTTGTATGTAATGTAGTATTTGCCGTCTCTTTTGTAATACCTGCCGTCGGTTACGAATTCGACCACGTCCTCGCCCGCGTCCTCAAAGAACTGCTGGCCGGATATGGAAATGATCACATCTTTTTTCATAGGTTCTCCCTTAAAATTTCTCTATGTCGACATATCCCGCGCCGTACTCCCCGGCTTCTCCCAGAAACAGCGAGGCGTAGCCGGTAAAGCTCTCCGGGCTGTCGGAAACAAAATATCTGATCCTGCCCTTTCTTCCGAGCGGCGCCTGTTTTTCCGTCATTTTCAAAACCGACCTCGCGTATTCCGCCGACTCAGCGCCCGAATCCACAAGGGACGTTTTTTCGCCTAAAAAGTCCGAAATAACGTCAAAAAGCAGCGGATAATGCGTGCATCCCAGAATAAGCGTGTCCGCCCCGCTTTCTTTTATTGGCGTCAGGTATTCCCTGACGACCTCCTCGACGACAAGATCCCCTTTTCTGAACCTGCCGTTTTCCACAAGCGGCACAAAAAGCGGGCATGCCTTTTCATAAATCTCGGTGTCCTTTAAGTATTCTCCGATTACGCGGGTATATGCGCCGGAAGTAATAGTCCCCTGAGTGGCTATGACGCCTATTTTCTTATTTTTCGTAAGCGCCGCCGCTTTTTGAGAAGCGCTTCTGACCACTCCGATTATGGGAATGTCGTATTCTCCCGAAATAAGCTCGAGCGCGGCCGAGCTCATGGTTCCGCAGGCTACGACGATAGCCTTTATGTCAAAAGTCCGCAAAAAAGCAATATCCTGCTTCGTGTATTTTATGACGGTTTCCTTTGATCTGGTTCCGTAAGGCACCCTTCCGGTATCTCCGAAATAAATAATATCCTCCTCGGGCATAATACGCATCATCCGCCGCACCGCGGTCAGCCCGCCGAGACCGGAATCGATCACGCCGATCGGTCTAGTATCCATCTTAAGCTCCTTATTTGTCCGACATTGCGAGCGCTATCAGCCGGTCCAGAAGCTCCGGATACTTGATGCCGGAGGCCTCGAAAAGCTTCGGATACATGCTGATGGACGTAAAGCCGGGAATAGTGTTGATTTCGTTTAATACGACCGCAAAATCCGCCCTGCGAACGAAAAAGTCCACGCGCGCGAGCCCTCTGCACCCTAAAGCCCTGTAAACCGTAAGCGCTTCTTTGCGCGCGGAGTCCGAGGCTTCTTCGGGTATTCCGGCGGGTATAATGAGCCCGGAGGAATTGTCTATGTATTTTGCCTCGTAGGAATAAAACTCGCGGCTCGGAACGATTTCGCCCGGAACTGAGGCGATCGGCTCGTCGTTTCCCAGAACCGCGACCTCGATTTCCTGCCCGTCGACCGCTTCCTCTATAAGCACCTTTTTGTCGTACCTGAAAGCTTCATCCAGGGCGCTTTTAAGCCCTTCGCGGTCTTTCGCCTTGGAAACGCCGACGGATGAGCCCGACGACGACGGCTTCACGAAAACGGGGTATTTGAATTTTTCCTCCGCCGCTGTGACCGCGTCGTCCGGAGCTTTCGCGAATTCCGATTTATGTACGAGAATATAGTCCGCCTGTAAAATGTTATATTGCCCGGCAAGGATTTTAGTCACCGATTTGTCCATGCAATTTGAGGACGCTCCGACTCCCGAACCGACATACGCGACGCCTGCCGCTTCAAAAAGCCCCTGTAATGTCCCGTCCTCGCCGTTTAAGCCGTGAAGCACCGGAAAGACGCAGTCGACCGGAATTTTGGCAACTTTACCCTTGCCGAAAACCAGAAGCCCGTCGCCTCTTGAGGGCGACAAAATCGCCGGGAGGTTTTCCTCAGCGGTTTCCCATCTGCCCTCCGAAACGGCGTCGGAGTCGCAGCCTCCGTACAAAAACCACTGCCCGGCCTTCGTGATGCCTACCGGAATAATGTTGTATTTTTCGGGATCCAGCCGGCTCAAAACGGAAGCCGCCGACACTCTTGATACTTCATGCTCGGTGGAAACGCCGCCGAAAAGCACAAGCAGGTTGATTTTTGCCATTAGTGATAACACCCTCGTTTTTTTGTTTATTATATTATAATATACAAAGACTTAGTTTGGAATTATAACATAAATTATCCGTTAAATCAATCGAGGCCGTGTCCCCGCGGCCTATTTCATATATTATCAAAAATATTAATAAATAATGCAATTTTTTATTTACAATAATTTCACAAATTGGTATCATACTTTATGTATGTGCGCATTATTTTAGGCTTTTCGAATGATGTACCTCAAAAAAATTTAATAAATACTTTGGAAGGACGATCAGTTTATGTCGGTAAAATATGTTTATCTCTTCTCCGAAGGCAGCGGCCTGATGCGGGAGCTGCTTGGCGGAAAAGGCGCTAACCTGGCCGAGATGACAAACCTTGGAATGCCTGTTCCGCAGGGGTTTACCATCACGACCGAAGCCTGCACGAGGTATTACGATGACGGCGAAAGGATTTCCCCCGAAATAGAGGCGGAAATCTACGAATATCTTTCCAAAATGGAGACAATAACCGGCAAAAAATTCGGAGACGCTAAAAATCCGCTGCTAGTGTCGGTGCGTTCCGGAGCAAGGGCGTCCATGCCCGGCATGATGGATACCATCCTGAACCTCGGCTTAAACGACACCGTCGCCGAAAGTATGGCGAGCCTGACCGGAAACCCGCGCTTTGTTTACGACTCCTACCGCCGCTTTATCCAGATGTTCTCGGACGTCGTGCTTGAGCTTCCGAAATCGAGCTTCGAAAAATATATCGATGAAGCAAAGGAAGCGAAAGGCGTCAAAAACGACGTTGATCTCGATACGGAGGATATGAAAAAGCTCGTTTCCGAATTCAAGGCGTTTTTCAGGTCCCAAAAGGGCTATGATTTCCCGTCGGACCCGAAAGTACAGCTCATGGAAGCCGTCAAGGCCGTTTTCCGTTCGTGGAACAACCCCCGCGCCATCGTCTACCGCCGCATGAACGACATTCCATCCTCTTGGGGCACCGCCGTCAACGTCCAGTCGATGGTTTTCGGCAATATGGGCAACACATCAGGCACCGGCGTCGCGTTCACACGCAATCCTTCCACGGGCGAACGCAGGCTTTACGGTGAATTTCTTATGAACGCCCAGGGCGAGGACGTCGTCGCCGGCATCCGCACCCCGCAGTCTATAGATCAGCTTAAAAACGTCATGCCCGAAGTGTACGAGCAGTTCGTGTCCATCGCGTCGACGCTCGAGTCTCATTACAAAGACATGCAGGACATGGAGTTTACGATAGAAAACGCAAAGCTTTATATGCTCCAGACCAGAAACGGCAAACGCACGGCGCAGGCCGCGCTCAAAATAGCGGTCGACCTTGTGTCAGAAAAAATGTGCACCAAGGAAGAAGCCATGCTGAAAGTCGAGCCGAAGCAGCTCGACGCGCTTTTGCACCCCCAGTTCGAGCCCAAGGCGCTGAAAAGCGCCGTGCCGCTCGCGACCGGCCTTCCGGCGTCGCCCGGCGCCGCCTGCGGCAGAATTTTCTTCACTGCGGAGCGCGCCGTAAAAGAATCGAACTTCGGGCCGGTTCTGCTCGTCCGTCTTGAAACCTCGCCCGAGGATATCGAGGGCATGGCGGCGTCAGAGGGCATCCTCACCGCCCGCGGCGGAATGACCTCGCACGCGGCGGTCGTGGCCCGCGGCATGGGCACCTGCTGCGTCGCAGGCTGTGGCGAGCTTAAGATCAACGAAGAGGGCAAATATATAACCGTCGCCGGAAAACGCGTAGATGAAGGCGAATTTATTTCGATAGACGGCTCCACCGGAAAAATCTATGCCGGAGCCATTCCGACGATTGAAGCTTCAATGACTGACGAATTTTCGACCTTCATGGGCTGGGCTGACGAGATCCGCACCCTTAAGGTGTGCACAAACGCCGACACCCCCCACGACGCCGAGCAGGCGGTTCGTTTCGGGGCCGAGGGCATAGGGCTTACCCGTACCGAGCATATGTTCTTCAACGCCGACCGGATTCCGGCCATGCGCGAAATGATCGTTTCAAAAACGGTCGAACATCGCCGCCGCGCGCTCGATAAGCTTCTGCCGATGCAGCGCTCCGACTTCGAGGGCATATTCAAAGCGATGCAGGGCCGCCCCGTAACCATCCGCCTGCTCGACCCGCCGCTGCACGAGTTTCTGCCCCAGGAAGAAGAGGACATCCGCGCGCTGGCAAATGAAATGGGCCTCGGTCTGGATGAGCTTAAAAGCACAATATCGTCCCTCCATGAGTTCAACCCGATGCTCGGCCACCGCGGCTGCCGCCTTGCCGTAACCTACCCCGAAATCGCCGAAATGCAGACAAGGGCGATACTTGAGGCCGCGATAAACGTAAACCGCGAACAGGGCCTTCATATCGTGCCCGAAATCATGATCCCGCTCGTCGGCGAGGTTAAGGAACTCAAGTATGTCAAGGACATCATCGTAAAAACCGCCGACGAGGTCATAAAGAGCTCCGGCGTTGAGCTTAAATATCTCGTAGGAACGATGATCGAAATTCCGCGCGCCGCGCTGACGGCCGATGAGATCGCTTCGGAGGCCGAATTCTTCAGCTTCGGCACAAACGACCTCACGCAGATGACCTTCGGCTTCTCCCGCGACGACGCCGGAAAATTCCTTAACGATTACTACTCCAGAAAAATTTTCGAATTTGATCCGTTTGCAAAGTTCGACCAGGACGGAACCGGAAAGCTTGTCAAAATGGCCTGCGAGCTCGGCCGTAAGACCCGCCCGAATATCAAGCTCGGCGTCTGCGGCGAACACGGCGGCGATCCGGCGTCCGTCGAATTTTTCCACAAGACCGGCCTAAATTACGTTTCCTGCTCTCCGTTCCGCGTGCCGATTGCCCGGCTCGCCGCGGCCCAGGCCCGCGTAAAGGAGCTTCTTGCCGCAAAATAAATAAAATACGCCTGCGGCGCGAACGCGGGGTCGCGCCGCAGAGCGCTCAATAAAAATCAGCAAAGTCAGATGAGGAGAAATGTCTATGAAGAAAATAAACATCACTGAAACCGTTCTCCGCGACGCCAATCAGTCTCTGATGGCAACCCGCATGCCGTCGTCCGACTTCGAGGCTGTTCTGGAGACAATGGATCAGGCCGGCTATCATTCGCTCGAATGCTGGGGAGGCGCGACCTTTGACTCCTGTCTCCGATATTTGGATGAAGATCCCTGGGACAGGCTCCGCAAAATCAAGTCAAAGGTCAAAAAGACTAAGCTCCAGATGCTCCTGCGCGGCCAGAACATTCTCGGCTACAAGAACTATCCCGACGATATAGTCAGGCTGTTCGTGGCGCACGCCGTCGATAACGGAATGGACATCATCCGTATTTTCGACGCTCTCAATGACCCGCGCAACCTTGAGGTCGCCGTTTCCGAGACCAAAAAACGCGGCGCCGAGGCGCAGGGTACGATTTGCTTCACCACAAGCCCCGTTCACACGCTTGAAAATAACGTAAAGCTCGGAAAACGTTTAGCAGACATGGGCTGCGACTCGATAGCGATTAAAGACATGGCGGGCATTATGAGCCCTCGGGAGGTTTACGACCTTGTAAAGGCCCTCTCCGAAAACGTAAAGCTGCCCATAGTCATCCATACCCACTGCACAACGGGCCTTGGGCCGATGACATATCTTAAGGCAGTCGAAGCCGGCGCTTCCGGCATCGACTGCGCCATATCCGCGTTCTCGGGCGGAACCTCCCAGCCCGCGACGGAGTCCATGGCCTACGCGCTTGACGGCATGGGCTTTGAAACAGGCCTTGATTTTAAGGTTCTCAAGAATATAAACGATTTCTTCAAGCCCGTTAAAGAAAAAGCGATTAAAGCCGGGCTCATCACGCCTTATCTCCTCGGAACGGAGACCGACGCGCTCGTCTATCAGGTGCCGGGCGGCATGCTCTCGAACCTGGTCGCCCAGCTTACGGCACAAAACGCCATGAACAGGTTCGGCGACGCGCTCGAGGAAATGCCCAGGGTGAGAAAAGACCTCGGCTATCCCCCGCTCGTAACGCCCACCTCGCAGATGGTCGGCGTCCAGGCCGTGACCAACGTGCTTGTCGGCGAGCGCTATAAAAACATCTCCAAGGAAGTCAAAGCATATATCGCTGGCGAATACGGCAAAGCACCCGGCGAAGTCGACCCCGGGCTCATAAGCAAGGTACTGGGCGACGAAAAGCCGATAACCTGCCGTCCCGCCGACCTTCTGAAACCCGCGTTTGAAAAGGCAAAAAGTGAAATCGGAGAAAAAGCCAGAAACGACGAAGACGTCCTCTCCTATGTCGCCTTCCCGCAGGTTGCCGAAAGCTTTTTTGACAGGCGGGCCGCCCGGGAAAAGGGCACGGTTAAATATTCTATAAGGAAAGTGGAATAAGGAGGAAGTTTTATGCCGGTTTCAGATGCATTTATAGTTTTATTGGTCGGCATGCTTATTGTTATGGTTGAGCTTGCCCTGCTTGCCGCAATAATCATAATCATGTCGAAAATAGTCCGCGCAATGACAAAACAGCTTGACAAAGCCCCGGCGCCCGAAGCGCCGGCATCTCCGCAGCCCGCGGCGGCAGCAGCCGCGCAGCCTTACGCGCCTCAGGCGTTAAGACAGGAACAAAGCCTCGAGCTTTATAATGTAGACGAGAAAACCGCGGCTATAATAATGGCGGTCGTTAGCGACGAAAGCGGTATACCGCTCGGCGAGCTGAGCTTTAAGTCCATTAAGGCCATCGATTAATCTGGAGGATAAAAATATGAAATACATCGTTACATTAAACGGTAAAAACTATGAAGTTATGGTTGACCGAGGCGAAGCCTCGGTTTTAAGCGTCTCCGACGCGCCGAAGACCGCTCCCGCGCCCGTCGCGGCGCCGGTTCAGGCCCCCGCTCCGGCTCCCGCCGCAGCGCCCCGGGCGTCTGCCGCGCCCTCCGCGTCCGGCGAGAAAATATTTGCTCCTATGCCTGGCGTCATTGTCGATGTTAAAGTCTCCGCCGGCCAGGCCGTGAAAAAGGGCCAGGTACTGCTTGTGTTTGAAGCGATGAAGATGGAAAACGACATAGTATCCCCGAGAGACGCGGTCGTCGCTCAGATAGCGGTCGACAAAGGCGCTTCCATCAACACCGGGGATTTATTGGCCGTAATCTCATAAGCCGGGTGAATGTAAATGAACTTTTTATTGACGTTGCAGGAAATCGTTCTTTCGTCCGGCTTCGCGAACCTGAGTTACAAGCAGGCGATAATGATCGTTGTTGCATGTGTGCTGATTTACCTCGCGATAGTCAAGGGCTTTGAGCCGCTTTTGCTGCTTCCGATAGCTTTCGGCATGCTGCTCACGAATCTGCCGCTGTCCAACATGATGCATCCCGAGCTTTTCCTAAAAGAACCCGTCGACTATAATAACGTGCTTAATAAAGGCGGTCTTTTCGACCTGTTCTATATCGGCGTCCATAAGGAGATTTTCCCCTGCCTCATTTTCCTCGGTATCGGCGCGATGACCGATTTCGGGCCGATGCTTGCTAACCCGTCGTCGCTGCTGCTTGGCGCGGCGGCCCAGCTGGGAGTTTACGTCGCCTTTTTCATAGCGCTGCTGCTGAACTACGTTGTCCCCGGCATCTTTACTCCGCAGCAGGCTGCCTCCATCGGCATAATCGGCGGCGCCGACGGCCCGACCGCCATTTTTCTGGCAACCAATCTGGCGCCGGAGCTTCTGGGTCCCATATCCGTCGCAGCTTATTCCTACATGGCGCTTATACCGCTTATCCAGCCGCCTATAATGAGGCTGCTTACGACGCAGAAAGAGCGCGAAGTAAAAATGGATCAGCTCCGCACCGTTTCCCAGGCGGAGAAAATCATATTTCCGATAGTGGTCACGATCATCTGCGCAATGCTTTTGCCGTCGATTACCCCGCTTATAGGCATGCTCATGCTCGGCAACCTTTTCCGCGAGTCCGGGGTGGTAGGCCGCCTTTCCGACACAGCGCAGAACGCGCTTATAAACATAGTCACGATACTTCTCGGTATCTCGGTAGGTGCGACTACAAACGGCGATACCTTCCTTAATATCCAGACGATATCTATAGTGTTCCTTGGTCTCGTTGCGTTTGGCTTTTCAACCGCGGGCGGCGTTTTGCTTGGTAAGCTTATGTATCGCGTCACCGGAGGCAAGGTTAACCCGCTCATTGGCTCTGCCGGAGTATCCGCCGTTCCTATGGCGGCGCGCGTATCGCAGGTTGAAGGGCAGAAGGCTAACCCCTCGAACTTCCTTTTGATGCACGCAATGGGGCCGAACGTGGCCGGCGTAATAGGCACCGCCTGTGCGGCAGGCTTTTTGCTTACGGTTTTCAAATAATAAGGCTTGCTTTTTGACTTAAGCT
>JAUZPW010000259.1 GCA_030705725.1 Bacillota bacterium | reverse complement strand
GGAGCGGGGCTCGGATTTTTTCATAAATACCGGACATTAAAATACGGGAATGTCGAAGTTTACTATGCTGAATCCTAACGACAAAGATAGACTGAACAGGAACAAATATACGAGAATAGGCATGAGCGTCGGCATACTCGCGGGTTATTTTATAGGCAACAGCTTCGGCAACAACGGATACGGAATTCTGGTGGGCGTAATTATCGGAGGATTTATCGGATTTATGATCGACAAGAAGAAAAAATAATGTTATCGTATTTAATGGCGGGTTTTGAAACCCAAGGCAGATAAAAATGTAAAAAATGTTATCTAAGGTGCTGATGTTTTTGAACAGAGAAAAATTGTTCAGGGGAACGGGAGTTTCGCAGGGTATAGGAAGCGCCCCCGCCCTTAAGTATGAACAAACGAAGATAAGCGTGCCGACGCATCCCTCTTCCGACACCGATTCGGAGATAACAGCGTTCACCGAGGCCTGCGAAAGGGTCAAGGACGCGAACAGGAAGCTATACGACGAAGCACTTAAAAAGGCGGGTAAAAGCGAGGCCGACATCTTTGAGGCGCATATTACGCTTCTCGAGGACGAGGATTCGCTGATCGATCCCATTAAAAGCCTTATCGCCTCCGGATTGAACGCGGCAAACGCCGCCGCGAACCAGTTTGACGAGATAATCGCGATGATGGAGGCGGTGGAGGACGAATACATGCGCCAGAGAGCGGCGGATTTCAGGGACCTCAAGGCACAGGTGCTGCGCAGCATCCTTGGGCTCGCCGAAGTGGACATCAGCCGCCTGGATAAGGACGTAATCTTAATCGCCAGAGACCTTGCCCCTTCGGACACCATTAGGATGGATATGAACCATATACGCGGCATAGTGTGCGAAGAAGGCGGAAAAACCTCGCATACCGCCATACTTGCCAAGGCGATGGGACTTCCCGCCGTCGTCGGATGCGCAGGGATCGTGGCTTCGGCAGCGGACGGCGAGCTTATGCTTATAGACGGCGAAACGGGAACTGTTATCTGCTCGCCTTCGGAAACGAAAGCAAAGGAATATGGCGAGAAGGCCGTGAAGCTTAAAGCCGAACGGGAAGCGCTCGGGGTATACTTAAATAAAAAGACGGTAACAAGCGACGGGCATGTGGTTGCTATAAGCGCCAACATAGCGTCGCCGGAGGAATGCAGGACCTCCGTTGAAAACGGCTGCGAGGGGGTCGGCCTGTTCAGGAGCGAATTCCTTTACATGGACCGCAATACCCTTCCCGGGGAGGACGAGCAGTTCGAGGCGTATAAAAAAGCGCTTGAATACGCCGCCGGAAGACCGGTAACCATCAGGACCCTCGACGCGGGGGGCGACAAGGGGCTTTCGATGCTCACGCTGCCTCATGAGGACAACCCGTTTCTCGGATACCGCGCCATACGCATATGCCTCGACCAGCCGGAGATTTTCAAAACGCAGCTCAGGGCGCTTTACAGGGCGAGCGTATACGGTAAGCTTCGCATAATGTTCCCCATGATCTCCTCCGTCGAGGAGCTGAGGAAGGCAAAGCGGATAGTAAACGAAGTCAAGGAAGAGCTTGCCGCGAAAGAAATTGCTTTCGCGAAGGACGTGGAAGTCGGCATGATGGTGGAAATTCCGTCCGTCGCCGTGATGGCGGATATTTTCGCCAAGGAGGTCGATTTCTTCTCCATTGGCACAAACGACCTTGTACAATACACAACGGCGGTCGACCGGGGCAACGACAGGATAGCTCATCTTTACAGCCATTACCATCCCGCGGCGGTCAGGCTCATAGCAGGCACTATCAAGGCCGCGCACGACAACGGGATACACTGCTGCATGTGCGGCGAGGCCGCCGGAGACATCGGGTTTATACCCGCGCTCATCGGACTGGGGCTCGACGATTTTTCGATGTCGGCACCGGGGATACTTAGGGCGAGAAAGCTTATAAGCGGGCTTTCCTACAGTGAGTGCAGGAAAGGAGCCTTAGAGCTTTTGGGCGCCGCCACAACGGACGAAGTCAGGGAAACGCTCAAAGGCCCGCAGTTTTGCTGAGGTAAGTAACAGCGGAATATTACAATCAGTCTGAAAACAGGAGAAGAAGAAAATGGTAAGCCAGAAAATCGTCGTTAAAAACAAATCCGGCCTTCATGCGCGCCCCGCTACAACTTTTATCTCGGAGGCCAAAAAGTTTAAGAGCAAGCTGACAATAAACAAGGGCGACAAATCGATCAACGGGACATCGATAATTACTCTGCTTTCGGCCGGGATTTCCTGCGGCTCGGAGATCGAGCTGGTTCTCGAGGGCGAGGACGAAAAGGAAGCTTTGAAAGCGCTGGCTGGGCTCATCGAGTCCGGTTGCGGGGAATAAACGGGCAGCTTATTCAAAAGGAAACAAAAATCTATTCTGACAGTCCTGAGCGGGCGGCAATATGCCTCCCGCTCAGGCTTTTTATTATGCTCTTATAAATTTTATAGCACAGTTTTCAGCAGTGATTTATTTTGATTAAAAAAGAACCGACGTCCAGCCTTTGGATCTGTCTTTCTCCGACAGCACAAAGGCCGGACGTTATGTTTTTGCCAAACGCAAAAGTTCTCCCGCACTCAGCCTATGAGAGGAGCACTGTGATCAAAAGCGCTGAAACTCGGGTTTTACTCGCCGACAGATTACCGGCGCTTATCGAATATTCTATCAGGCGGGAGATTTTGGCGGTGAGCATAAATCCCGCCCTTTCATTAAGTTATTCTTACAAAGATCAATTTGGAGAATTATAGTTCAATTCGATTCATAATAATACATAAAAACAACATAGATTACGAGGATTGTCAATCGGATGTTATAAAATTAAAAAATAATAATTATTTTGTACAGATGCAGAGCATTCTACATTTTTTTTAATTTATGTAATAAAATTAATTAAAATGGCTGAAAAGCAATTAAATAGTACTATTATAAGCAAGATTAGTATCAAACACACTGGCCATTATGCTGCAATAAGATTAACATTTAATGTTATAAATGTTATATATTGACAAGTGAATTATAATGATATATTATGAAACAAAGATGAGCAAAGGAGGAAAGTGGCGGCAAAACGGGCAAAACCCGTTTATGGCACGGATTTGATGAATCAGGATTTT
>JAUZPW010000258.1 GCA_030705725.1 Bacillota bacterium | reverse complement strand
TGAGAAGGTCGGCAAGTTTTTCAGCCGTACCCATTCCGGTAAAGCAGGTGGTAACGATGGCCTGCTGCCGTACCGGCGGCTGATAGCGAAGCAGCAGGTAATCGGTCGAGTTTTTGTCCACCGAGCTTTTCAACATATCAACCAGAGGCATTTCTCCTAAAATACAGTTTCCGATATCGAGAGCCAGCTGGGTGGTAATACTGTTTACTACCGCTATATTTCCTTCGTATCCGGAGTCAATATACCGGTCAAAGCTCTGAAGCCGGTTAAGGTCGGTCATTATAATTATATCCTGCTGATCATTCGAATTTTTTAAATACATGTTTATCCTTCGGGATATTTCTTCGATACCAAGGTCAAGCGGCATATCAAAAGGCTCGAAAATCCTTGCCTCAAGCAGCCGGTTTACGACGCTTGCTATACTGGTAGCGGTGGAGTAGCCGCGCGCAAGAAGCAGCGCTTTAGTATGATAAACTTTGGTTTTATTTGCACTTTCATACAGGCAAAGCGCCAAAATCACAAAATCGTTATTCTTAAGCGGAACATCAAGGCTCGTGCCGAAGTAACGAAAAATGTCGCTGCACTTTCCGTATACCTGGGGATACTGCTGAAAGAAAAACATTTTTATATCGTCTGCCAGCTTTGCCGGAAGAATACTGTCCATATTCATATAATTCAGCTTGCGATAAAAATGACTGACCAAAAGACCGCGTAAACCGGCAGTTAAAAGAATGTTATCGGTGTGAATCATGTAATCCAGAATATTGTCAACAGAGGTTTTAAACACGGAATATTGGATATTACTGACATAGTCCTTGCTTTCTTCGGAAAGTATGTCAATGTAACCGTCCAAAGCGTTTTCCATGGACGCCATTATCTGCTTTGGCGTCTGGTTTAAGTTTAAACCTGCAAGAAATGAATTAAATACATTATAGTAAGCGTTTTGCACAGCCTGGGAATTATGCTGTTTTTCTATCAGCCTGCGGATGTTTTCATATCTGAAGTGCGGAGAAATCTTGATTCTTTCAAGCGTAAACCCGCTTAGAAGCTTTGCGCTTTGCTGACTGACGGCGGCCTGTTTGAGCAGCTTGTCGGGTAAATAGCACGATCTGACATAAATCGCAGTTTTATCATCCTGTTCGCAAAAATAATGATATGCTTCCGCGCAGGCATATTTAATTATATTGGTAAGCTCCCCGATATTCCCCCTAAACTTGCAGCTTAAAAGTATTTTAACGAAATCCTGGCTTACGCTGAGCTCCCTGCCGAAAGTTACGGATTCATTTCTTAAAAGTCCGCAGATTATCTGCATCACTTCTTCGTGTCCCCGTTCCTCGAGCGATGGCATAGTGATGGTTACCGGGATTCTGCGAAGAAAAGTTTCAAGAAAAGCATTTTTCGGCTCTTCCGTTGTCGCAAAAACCAGCCTTACCTTGCTTTTTCTTTCGCCCGAGCCTTCGCCAAGCCGGCTAAATACGCCCTGGTCCATAAACATAAATAGCTTTTCCTGGCCGTTGCCGCTTAACCGATGCGCCTCGTCCAAAAACAAGACTCCATTATTTGCCTTCTCAAGAAGCCCGACGTGATCTTTATCGGCACCGGTAAATGCGCCTTTTACATATCCAAACAGAATTCCGGTCAAAAGCTCCGGGTTATCCGCGTAATCGGCGCAGTTAAAGGTAACGAAAGGGGCGGCACTGTCTATCAGCTTTTTCTGAACGCAAAAAGCATGCATATATTTTGCCAGCAGGCTTTTGCCCGTTCCCGTGGCGCCGCAGATCAACACGGGCAGGCCGATGCCGGGATAATAGGCCGCCGCCTTGCATTGTTTTATTTGAAATTTAAGGCTTCTGTCGAAACCTATGATCTCGGAAAAAATATCTTTTTCTGATTCGTTCTGCTTTAGTATCTTATCAAACTGCTCTATGCTGAAAAAGAGGTTTTGCGCGATTGTTACGTTGAAACGGCTCTCAAGCAGCGTTCGGTCAAGGTAATAAACCGGACGTGTATTTATTTTAATGAGCGCACCGGTCCCATAAAGCTTGTTGAGCGCCGCGCTGATCACGTTTCGGGGTATGCCGAGCTTTTGTGCCAGACACTCGGCAGAAAGTAATTTTAACCCTTCTTTTGATAAAACATCTTCTTTTGAACTATACTCGCAAACGAGCCGATACAGATCTTCCTCATGCATTTTATCACTCCCGGTCGTAAAGCAGCTTATACTATTACACTATACTACTAACATCGGCATAGTGTCAAAATTAACCTTTAGGTTTTTTCTTGGATCATATTTTGAAAAACGTGCGGCGAAGGCTTATAATGAATAAGCGCTTGTCTCTGCCCTAACGATTTTGCCGG
Organism: Bacillota bacterium; assembly: GCA_030705725.1. GTDB lineage: Bacteria > Bacillota > Clostridia > Oscillospirales > Butyricicoccaceae > UBA6114. The sequence continues at coordinate 780 of JAUZPW010000258.1, read as the reverse complement.
GCATGCGAAAAACGGATTACGGAGGATTTTTGTGAGCGAATTTTATCGGATGTGTCTCATAGTCTGCCCACTTGTATTTACTGCGGGCTTTGTCGACGCTATAGCCGGGGGCGGCGGTCTTATTTCACTGCCGGCTTATTATCTCGCGGGCTTGCCCGCGCATATCGCGGCCGGCACGAGCAAAATGGCTATGAGCATAGGCACCTTGACCGCCGCCGGCGGATACATAAAAGCCCGAAAACTTGACATGAAGGTAAGCCTTATAGCAGCCGCCGGTTCTTTTTTAGGCTCATGCGCCGGAAGCAGCCTTGCAATTATAATTTCGGATAGTATGCTTAAAGCGATTATGCTGACAGTTTTACCTATCGTAGCCGTCTTTATTGTGGTGAGAAAGGATTTCGGGAGCGAAAAGGCACAGCCTAATCAGAAAGCCTTAAAGCACACCGGCGTTACGGCTTTTATGATCGGACTTGCCATAGGCTGCTACGACGGCCTGATCGGGCCCGGCACGGGCACTTTTCTCATTCTTGCATTTACCGCGGTGTTGGGATTCGACTTACTGAAATCTTCCGGATGTGCCAAGGTTGTTAACTTGGCTTCAAACATTGCTTCGGTGATTATATTTGTATTAAACGGTAAAGTCCTTTTTGCACGTGCAGCCCCGGCCACTGTTTGCGCGATGGCGGGAAACTTCGCCGGAATGAAGCTCGCTATTCGCGGCGGAAGCAAATATGTCAGATATACTATTTTTGTTGTTATAGGCCTTCTTTTTGTAAAAAT
>JAUZPW010000257.1 GCA_030705725.1 Bacillota bacterium | reverse complement strand
AGCAGATATTTGAATAAGGAAGCCTATGAACCGTCTATGATAACGAGAGGACTTTACTTCAGAGGTGTTGAATAGTGAAAATACCGATAAAAATAAAGCTTATCCCGTCCGAAAGCGGGGCGCTTCCGGATAAGCCGGAGTACGCGACTGAGGGCTCTGCCGCTTTCGATCTTAAAGCGTTTATCAGCAAACCTGTTATTATAATGCCGGGCGAGCTTAAATCGCTGCCGACCGGAATAGCGGTCGAGCTTCCCTCAGATGGGTACGCAGCGTTTGTTTTTGCGAGAAGCGGGCTTGCAACAAAACACGGCATATGTCTTTCAAACGGAGTCGGGGTTATCGATTCCGATTATCGCGGCGAAATTAAAGTCGGACTTTATAATCTTTCGAATAAAGAATATGTTGTATCACCGGGCGACCGAATCGCCCAGCTTTCGGTTGTTCCGGTTTTGCAGATTGAGCCGGTTTATATGACCGAGCTATCGGAAAGCGGCCGCGGAGAAGGCGGATTCGGTTCAACCGGGCGCTAATTAAATCGAAAACCGAGGAAAAAGAATGAGAATTATCCTTGCGTCCGCGTCGCCCAGAAGACGCGAACTTTTAGAGAAAATAGGGCTTAAATTCGATATAATCCCGGCGGATATAGAAGAAACCACGGATTTTACCGAACCTGATCGTGTAGTATGCGATCTTTGCCTTAAGAAAGCAATGTATATAAGCCAAAGATATAAAAACGATATTATAATCAGCGCGGATACCATTGTATATTTCGGCGGAGCATGCCTGGGAAAGCCGGAAAGCGAAGAACAGGCCGCTTTGATGCTTAGAAGTCTGTCGGGCAAAACACATAAGGTTTACACCGGGGTAACGGTTCTTAAAGGTGATATTAAAGATACAAGATATGAGGTTACAAAAGTAAGATTCAGGGATATGTCCGATTCTGAAATAAGCAGCTACATCAGGACGGGGGAACCGATGGACAAGGCCGGCTCTTACGGAATTCAGGGATTCGGAATGCTGTTTATAGAGGGTATCGAAGGCGATTACCAGAACGTTATGGGCCTTCCCGTTAAAACGTTATATGATATGCTCAAAAAAGTCGGCGTCTTTTTAATTTGAGGAAAGGCTGGATCTAATTTGCGGGAATTCTTTCGCACTAAAACATTTCTTTTTTTATTGGTTGCAGCGCTGATTTCACTCAGCGTATTTTTCTATACCGCTTTTACCAACGGTAATATTTCGGCGACGTCAAACGCCGCCGGGGTTATTATTACTCCGATTCAAAACGGCACGACGGGGGTCGCGGGTTTTTTCGGAAATATTTACGGATATCTGTACCGCTATAACGCGCTTAAAGCGGAGAATGAAAAGCTTAAGTCAGAGCTGCGCGAAACGAAGGACAAATTACGCGACGCCGAAGAAATACAGGATGAAAATGAGCATCTACGTGACCTCCTGGGCTTAAAACAAAAAAACAAAAGCTTTGACTTCGAAATGGCGGAGATTATAGCGGTCAATATAGGAAACTGGAGCAATGTGTTTACTATCGACAAGGGATCGCTCTCGGGGCTTAAGCAAAACGACTGCGTTATTACAGAGGACGGTATGGTGGGGTATATATCCGAAGTTGGGTCAACCTTTTCAGAGGTAGTTACCGTTATCGATCCATCCATGCAGGCGGGCGCTATCGTATCCCGCACGAGGGACGTCGCCGTGGCCCAGGGCGCTTTCGACCTTATGGAGCAGGGCAAGCTTAAGCTTTCTTATATAAAAAAGGACAACGATATTATCGCGGGGGACATCATTGAGACCTCGGGTCTGGGCGGGGTTTTTCCAAAGGGCGTGCCTATAGGAACAGTGGAAAAAATCGTGCCGGAAAGCCACGGAATCTCAAATTACGCAATAATAAAGCCCACTGTTGATCTTAACAATATCAGCAAGGTATTTGTTATTAAAAGTTTTAAGATTACGGGGTAAAAAATGAGATATACAAGAGAAAATTACATAAAGTGGGCAGCTTACGGTATGCTTCTGCTGGTTTTGTTTCTTATAGAAACGGCATACCGTTTTAAGCTTACGGTGTTAGGCGTGAGACCTGACATCATCCCGTTTTTTATTGCCGCCTTGGCGCTTTACGAGGGCCCGGGGTGCGCTGCCGTAATCGGCTTTATAAGCGGACTTCTCTGTGATTTCGTGCAGCCGGGTCTCGACGGATTTCTGCCGCTGTTTTATACCGCGGCCGGTTTGGGAATAGGGTTCGTCTCCGAAAAATATTTCAGAAAAAATATATTCTCGGCACTTCTCCTTGGCGCTTCCGCTTCCGTATTATTAAACTTGCTCAGATTTATTTTTTATTATGCGCTGCTCTTTAATGCTTCCGTACTGACAGGGGTTAAAATCACATTTTCGGAACTTTTGCTCTCTTTACTTTTTTCTCCGGTCGTTTATTACGGCGTAAGGCTGATAAACAGGCATTTCGATGACGAAGAGGAATAATGGAGGAAAAAATGAAAGAATCATCAAGAACAAAACGGCTTTTGATTCTTTGTACTCTTGTGGTCATTTCTGCATTCATTATGGGCGGAAAGCTTGTCGACCTCGAGATTGTGCACGGGAAGGAATATGCTGAGAGGTCCGAACGAAAAATTTTAAGGTCTTACCCGGTCAAAGCGTCCAGGGGAGAAATAGTGGATCGTTACGGCAGGCCACTCGTTACGAATCGGATGGTTTTTTCGGTGCGGTTTGACTACGTTTACTGGGATAAGGAAAATCAAAACACGGTGCTGCTGAAGTTCGCAAAGCTGCTTAAGGAAAAGGGCGTTTCTTATTACGACACACTTCCCCTAAACTTTAGCAAGCCGTATAAATATATGTTCGAACCCGACTCCGACCAGGAAAAGAAACTAAAGGAGTTTTTGGCATCGTCAAAAAAGGCTCCGGTTAACCCCAGCGCCGAAGCGCTTATGGTTTGGCTCACCGATAAATATAAAATAGATAAGAATCTGCCGGAATCAGATAAAAGAATTATTGCGGGAATACGTTACGAAATGGAGCAGCGGGATTTTTCAGCATATAATCTTTTTACGTTTGCAGACGATGTAGATATCGACCTTGTATCTCAGATTAAGGAGCGGCATTTT
>JAUZPW010000256.1 GCA_030705725.1 Bacillota bacterium | reverse complement strand
CGAGAACTATTGAGGGGTCTTCGGTAAAAACTAAGACAAGCGTTACACCCAAAAGGCTCAGGCCCACGACGGCCATGCCCATTACGGCGCCCCCGCGGAAACCGGCCATAAAGGAAGGTGTTATTCCCTTTGCCGAGGCTTCGGCGGATTTAACGTTCGCAATTGTCGCGACCTGAATCCCTATTTTACCGGCAAGCGCCGAAAGCAGAGTACCGCATATGTAAGCAAAAACCATACTGAGGTTTGATACCCAGTAACCGTTCCAAATAGGCTGAGGCAGGAATAAAAGAATCAGAAGGCAAACGGCGCCGGCAAAACGGGCCAGAAGGCCGTATTCCCGTCTTAAAAAAGTGTTCGCGCCTTTTTTGATGAGATCGCCTACACGCATTATTTCCTTGTTGGAAGATGGCTGCGCTTTTACCCAGGTATAAAGCCAAAAAGCAACTCCGAGGGACAGGGCAGATACCAAAATGGATGCTGCCTTCCAGAACGATTCATTCATTCATATTGCCTCCCATATTTTATTTTACAAATGGACAACCCACTTATAAATCAAGCGTAACACCTACTCTTTGCCCTTGGCCGGGAAAATTTTAAGCAATCCGATAATAAGAAAATAGAATATCGCCAGTACCAAGAAAACCGTGCCGACCCCGATACCCATAAGCTTAAACGCTTCGATGATCATCTGACTCATTTTTAATTTCCTCCCTTTTTTACTATGCCAGCAAAGCAAGCAATATAGAGCCTGCGATAATCGAACCGATCTGGCCCGCTACGTTCGCGCCTATAGCCTGCATCAGAACGAAGTTTGTCGGGTCTTCTTTCTGCGCCATGCGCTGGATAACACGGGCGGACATCGGGAACGCGGAAATGCCCGCGGCTCCCACCATCGGGTTTACTTTCTTTTTCAAAAACAGGTTGACAAATTTAGCGAACAGGACTCCGCCTGCGGTATCGAAAACAAACGCGAGAATTCCTATAGCGAAGATAAGGGCGGTATTCCAGTTAAGAAATTCACCGGCACCCATTGTCGAACCTATCGTAATCCCCAAAAGAAGCGTTACAAGGCTTGAAAGCTCATTCTGAGCGGATTTGCTGAGCCGTTCCATAACTCCGCATTCGCGGATAAGATTGCCGAACATCAGGGAACCGACAAGCGCCACGCTCATCGGGGCGACAACGCCGGCAATGACGGTTACGACGATCGGGAACAGTATTTTAACGGGCTTTGACAAATCGGAGCTGTAGTTTGCCTCCATGCGGATCATGCGCTCCTTTTTTGTTGTGAGCGCGCGGATGACGGGAGGCTGGATGATCGGAACGAGGGACATATACGAATACGCGGCAACCGTAATCGCACCTATATATTTCTGGGCAAAAAGGTTTCCGACGAAGATGGACGTAGGACCGTCCGCGGCGCCGATAATGCCGACCGCGGCTGCTTCCTTGAGCGTAAATATGCCGGGCCAGATGAAGTTGCACAAAACCGCGAGCAGAAGCGCGGCAAATATGCCGAACTGAGCGGCGGCTCCGAAGAATATCATAACCGGCTGCTTAATAAGCGGAGTAAAGTCGATCATCGCGCCGACACCGATGAAAATCAATATTGGAAAAAGCTCGGTCGAGATGCCGGCTTTATATAAAACTGTCAAAAAGCCGCTGTCGCCGACCGCCGAAGAAAGCGGAATATTCGCGAGTATCGCGCCGAAGCCTATCGGAAGAAGGAGCATGGGCTCGTATTCTTTCTTTATCGCGAGCCAGATAAGCACTCCGCCGATAAGTATCATAATTAGGTTGCCGATGTGAAATTCCGCAAAACCCTGCGTAAGTTTTAAAAATGACTCCATGGTATACTCCTTTAACAATCCCCAGAATTTTAATACTGTTTTATACGTCGGAAAAAACAGGGAGCGTATTAAACTATATCCAGCTAATCAACCCCATGCTATATTATAAAACGCCACAATTCAAAGTCAATCTGTAGTAATTAAATTTATATTAATATTTTCAAATATTTAACATTTTTCTTCGAGCGCAGTCAGTCCGGAAGCATTTCGCGAAAGCTCACGATATAACCGTCGGAAAGAGCCTCCATTTCCTTCCGGTATTTTTCGCTGGTCTCGTCAAAAACGCCGATAGCTTTCATCCCGGCCGATTTGGCGCCTTTTATTCCTTCGGGGATGTCCTCGAAGACGGCGCATTCGGATGGGGGTACTTTAAGCTTTTCCGCCGCCAACAGATAAATATCCGGAAAGCTTTTGGGGCGGGAAACCTCTCCGAGAGTAACGAAAGCGTCGAAAAGCCCGTAGACGCCGTTATTTTTGAGCACGGGGACGTAAAGCGTTTCGGGAGACGCCGTGGCGACGGCAAGCTTTATGCCCCCGTCTTTTAAATAGCGCAGGTATTTCTCGGCGTAGGGCTTCAGGCGGATGCTGTGCGCATATTCGTAAGCCGCGGTTTTCATTATGTGGGCGACAATATCCTCCGGCTTTTCGTCAAGATTAAAAACCTTTATCATATATTCCGCGGTCTCATAATAGCTCATCGGGATTATTTTTTCGCGAAATTCCCTGGTTGCTTCGGCGCCGCGCCGGAGGAGAAAGTCGCGGGCGATTTCATCCCAGACGCGCATAGAATCTATAAGCGTTCCGTCAAGATCGAAAACGGCGGCTCTAAACTCTGGCATTTTTTTGCTCCTTTACCAGATTAATCAGTTCCGAGGCGGCGGCGGTAATGTCTTTTTGCGAGATGACGGCAGACACGACAGATATACCGGCTATTTTGACGCCGCGGAAATCCGGCAGGGTCCTATTATTGATGCCGCCTATTACCACGGCCGGAATCGAAACTTTGTTTAGAATACTTCTAAGCTCGTCCATCGTCACGAGGTCCGCGTCGTCTTTGGTGCCGGTTTTGAACATTGCGCCGACGCCGATGTAGTCGGCGCCGTCTTTTTGTGCTCTTTCAGCCTCGCCGAGGTTTGCAGCGGACACGCCGAGAATCTTGCCGGGGCCTATCAGGCGTCTTGCGACGTTTGCCGGAAGATCCTTCTGACCTATATGAACTCCGTCCGCTCCCGATGCGAGGGCGATATCGACACGGTCGTTTATTATAAGCGGAACGCGGTATTTATCCGTTATTT
>JAUZPW010000255.1 GCA_030705725.1 Bacillota bacterium | reverse complement strand
TAAAATCCGCCGTTCGGACGAGGACGAAAGCGTGACGGGCCGCGGCATCTCAACGGACGTTATCGAGGCTGCCATCAAGGCCTATATAAACGGCGTAAACAGATTCTTCCTTGAAAACTGATAATTTTTAGAGGTGTAGCCGTGAAGCTTGAAATTTTGGATACGACACTTCGAGACGGTGCGCAGGGCGAGGGAATATCCTTTTCAGTTGACGACAAAATAAATATAATAAAAGCCTTAGACGAGCTTGGGGTAGCCGTTATCGAGGCGGGAAACCCGTCGTCAAACCCGAAGGATGCGGAGCTTTTCTCGCTCTTACCGAAGCTGCGTCTTAAAAACTCAAGGCTTGCGGCGTTTGGCTCGACGCGCCGCAAGGAAGTAGCGGCGCAGGACGACGAGGCGCTCAAAGTCCTCGCGTCGGCCCCGACCGACATAACGGTTATTTTCGGGAAAAGCTCGTCGCTGCACGTGGAAAATGTGCTCCTGACGACAAAAGAAGAAAATCTGAGCATGATCTATGATACCGTTTCGTTTTTGAGGGAGTGCGGCAAAAAGGTAATTTTTGACGCGGAGCATTATTTTGACGGCTATAAATACGACCCTGATTACGCTCTCAAAACGTTAAAGGCGGCGGAAGCGGCGGGCGCGTCCTGCATCGTTTTGTGCGATACCAACGGAGGCAGCTTTCCCGACGAAATATTCGATATAACAGAAAAAACAATTCAAAAACTTAAAACGCGCATTGGAATCCACACGCACAACGACGCCGGTTTTGCCGACGCGAACGCGCTTTTCGGAGTTCTGGCGGGAGCTGTGCATATCCAGGGGACCTTTACCGGCTTCGGAGAAAGGTGCGGCAACGCCAATCTCGCCACGCTTATAGCGGGGCTGCAGATTAAGAGGAAAAACGAGTGCATACCCGCAGAAAACCTTTCGAGCCTTACGGACACCGCGAGGTACATAGCGGAGGTCGCGAACGTTGCTCTGCCTAAATCGTCTCCCTATGTCGGAGACGGGGCATTTTCACATAAGGGAGGCATGCATATAGACGGGGTCAGCAAACTGCCTCAGTCTTACGAGCACATCGATCCCGCAATTGTAGGAAATGAACGACGTTTTTTAACGAGCGAGTTTTCCGGACGCACGTCCATTCTTTCAAAAATAAACGGAATCACACCGCAGCTTTCGAAGGATTCGCCCGAAGTCATGCAGATAATCTCAGAGCTTAAGGAGCTTGAAAATCAGGGCTTCCAATTTGAAAGCGCGGATTCGAGCTTTGAGCTTTTCGTGAGGAAAGAGCTGAAGATAGAAAAGCATTTCTTTGAGCTCGAGCAATATAAAATAATTGGAGAGCGGCCTGCGGCGGAGAGAGCCAGCGTATCGGCAATCGTGAAAATCAAGGTCGGCGGCATAAGCGAAATAACGGCGGCCCAGGGCGAAGGACCGGTAAACGCGCTAGACAAAGCGTTAAGGCGCGCGCTCGAGGTCTTTTACCCGTCGATAGGCAAGGTGCACCTGATCGATTACAAGGTCCGTGTTCTTGACCCGAAAGAAGCAACCGCCGCGCGCGTACGGGTTCTCATAACGTCTACGGACGGCGACCGCGTCTGGACGACGGTAGGCGTTTCAGGCGACGTTATTCAGGCAAGCTGGATGGCGCTTGTCGATTCAATTGAATATAAACTGCTGAAAGAAACAGAATAAACCAGGATAGGAGCCTTTACCATGGGAATGACGATGACCCAGAAAATTTTAGCGGCGCACACCGAAAAATGCAGTGTCGAAGCCGGGGAGCTGATCGAGGCCAGGCTTGATATGCTGCTTGCAAACGATATTACCGCGCCGATAGCGATCCGCGAATTTGAAAAATACGGATTCGACACCGTTTTCGACCGTGAAAAAATAGCGCTCGTTATGGACCATTTTACGCCCAACAAGGACATTAAAGCGGCGGAGCAATGCTTAGGCGTCCGCAATTTTGCAAAGAAGCACGGCATAACGCATTTCTACGACGTCGGGCGGATGGGGATCGAACACGCGCTGCTTCCTGAAAAGGGTCTTGTCGCTCCGGGAGAGCTTGTTATCGGCGCCGACTCGCATACATGCACCTACGGAGCGTTGGGCGCTTTTTCGGCCGGTGTCGGCAGCACCGACATAGCGGCTGGGCTTGCCTCGGGGAAGGTGTGGTTCAAGGTGCCGGAGGCAATGCAGTTTGCGCTTCACGGTACGCTGCCAAAATGGGTATCCGGTAAAGATCTTATACTTTACATTATAGGTAAAATAGGCGTCGAGGGCGCTCTATACAAATCAATGGAATTTTCCGGCGATGGCGTTAAGTCGCTTCCTATCGACGACCGGTTCACGGTTTCCAACATGGCGATCGAGGCGGGCGCGAAAAACGGCATTTTCCCTGTTGACCGGACGACCTTTGAGTATATAAGAAACCGTATCGCTAGAAACTACATCGTCTTTTCAGCAGACAACGACGCACAGTATGATAAGCGTTTTGATATTTCACTCGATTCTCTAAGACCGATGGTCGCCTGCCCGCATCTGCCCGAAAACACGAAACCGGTCGACGATGTCAAGGGCGTTAAAATCGATCAGGCTGTAATCGGCTCCTGCACGAACGGACACATAAGCGATCTGAGGACGGCGGCCGAGATATTAAAAGGACGGAAGGTAGATCCTTCGGTGCGCACGATTATAATACCGGCTACGCAGGAAATCTATCTTCAGGCGGTTCGCGAAGGCCTGGCGGAAATTTTTATAGAGGCGGGCGCCGTTATAAGCACGCCGACCTGCGGGCCGTGCCTCGGCGGGCATATGGGTATTCTGGCGAAAGGCGAGCGGGTCGTCTCTACAACGAACAGAAATTTCGTAGGGCGCATGGGACATACCGAATCGGAAATTTACCTCGCGAGCCCGGCGGTAGCCGCGGCGTCCGCGGTCGCCGGAGCGCTGACAGCCCCGGATAAGCTGTAAAGGAGAGTTATTATGAATCCCGAGGGAAAAGCAATCATCTTCCCGGACAATGTTGATACCGACGTTATTATTCCGGCGCGTTATTTAAACACCGCCGATGAAAAAGAGCTTGCGTCGCACTGCATGGAGGACATTGACCCCGGTTTTTTAAGCCGGGTCAAAGAAGG
>JAUZPW010000254.1 GCA_030705725.1 Bacillota bacterium | reverse complement strand
GTTATAAAAGTAAACCCTTTGGCTGGAAAATTCCTGCAAAAAAAATCAATCCGGGAAGCGAACGGGTTCCCGGAAAGGCAACCTCATGAAACATACGTTTAAATATATTCCGGAAGGATGGACCGGCATCACCGCGTTAAAACGAAATCGAGCATACAAACGGCTTGAAGCCGCGTGTATGCTCGACTAATTTCACTTATCTCTTTACAATTTTCGGTGTGTAGGTGTCGATGTTGACGAATTTGCCGTCCTTAATAGTGTAAATTATAGTCTCACGGATCGGATTATGCGTTTTGGGATTGTAGGAAATCTTTCCGGTAAGGCAGTCTAAGTCCTTAGTCTCTTCAATTTTCTTCGCTATGACCTTTGAGTCAAGGGAATCGGCTTTTTCGATTGCGTTCTTGACAATAATGAAAGCGTCCGCGGCAAGAAACGCGTCCGTGCCGACACCGGCCGGATCGTAGTCGTATTTCTTCTTGAATTTTGCTTTGAAATCGTTTAGTACTTCGCTGTCCGTGTTAAGGCAGACGGCAAACATTCCGCCCTCGACCGATTTGGCCGCAATTTTGAGAAGATCGCCTGTAAGCCAGCAGTCAGGGCCGAGGAAACGCTGCTTCATGCCGAGCGCGCGCGCCTGATTGGCTATAAGACCCAGCTCTTTGTAAGTAGCGGGGATAAAGAGCGCGTCAAAGTCGTAGGATTTTATGTTTGTGAGCTGAGCGCGGAAATCGACGTCGCCGCTCTGATAAGCTTGGGTTGTGACAACTTCGCCGCCGCACTCCTTGAACGCGTCGGTAAAGTTCTGCTGGCAGCCGACGCTGTAGTCGTCGCCAACGCTGTAGATGATCGCTACCTTTTGGATTTTGAGAACCTCATGAGCATATTCCGCGACGGCCGCCATGATCTGGGGATCGGAGAGGCATATACGGAACGAATACGGAAGCACAGAGCCGTCTTCCTGCTGCGTTACCTTGTAGTTTGTAGCGCAGGTAGATATAAACGGTACGCCGTATTCCGCGCAGACTTCGCCTAGTGCGATGGCGCTTGTCGAGGCATCAGGCCCTATGAACGCTTTAACTCCGTCTTTCTGGATAGCCTTACGCGCGGCGTTCGTGGTCTGCACGCTGTCGCCCGCAGTATCATATACCTTAAAATCGATCTTCTTCCCGTTGATGCCGCCCGCAGCGTTTACATCGTTGACGTACATTTCAACGGCCTGGCGTTCGACGATGCCCCAAGGGGAGCTGTCGCCGGTGAGGGGGCCTATGTAGCCGATGGTTACTTTGTCGTCCTTGGAGCCGCCTTTTCCGCCGGCGCAGGACACCATTGTAAGAATCATGGTCATTGCTATTACAATCGCTGTCAGTTTTCTTAATTTTGTCATATGTTCCTTACCTCTCTTATCCCTAATCAATAAAACAATTTAGCACGTTTTATATTGTGAAATGTGCATGGATATGCGTTCAGCAGGAATGATTTAGCAAAAATCTTGGAAACGGCAGGATATGCTCTAAACAGTACCTCCTTTAAAACAATAATATGCTCATGATGATTTCACATTGTGATACGCTGTTTCATTAAACTTTAATAATTTAATTATAAATCATTATTATAATTCTGTAAATCATTTTTTGCTTAAAATATATATTTCCGACACTAAAATGCTGATAACTATGGTAAAAATTGTTGTAAATACCGAAAAAACGGCGATTATAAGCAGGTTTTTTACTGAGATAAAAACTGGGTTCTATTAATATATTCGCGGGCTTGAATTTAATAACATTTGCCGGGATATAAATTTTCGCCCCGGCCGGAAAAGCGCGGGGCGAAAACAGATTTTATGAAGTTTTTCTTGAGCCGCCTAGATAAGCGGAGATAATATCCGCATCATTCGCAAGCTCGTCGCCCGTGCCGGTTTTCACGATGCTCCCGAGTTCGAGAAGACACGCCTTATGGGCAATTCCAAGGGCCTTGCGCGCGTTTTGTTCAACAAGAAGCACGGAAATACCCTTTTTGTTTATTTCCTGAATTATTGACATTATATCGTTTACGATAAGCGGCGCCAGCCCCAGGGAAGGTTCGTCCAAAAGCAGGACTTTTGGATCAGACATAAGACCCCTGGCTATGGCGAGCATCTGCTGCTCGCCGCCGGACAACGTGCCTGCACGCTGTTTTTTTCTTTCGTCGAGCTTAGGAAACATCTGATAGGCCTTTTTTTTGCCGTCTATCGCGCTGCTTACCGTATAAGCGCCGAGCTCGAGGTTTTCCTCAACGCTGAGGTTCGGGAAAATCCATCTTCCTTCGGGCACCAATACCAGTCCCTTTTTGACGATCTGGTGCGTTGCGTGCGGCAGCGGGACGCCGCAGTAAGTTATGTTTCCGGACTGGGGGCGCAGTATTCCCGCAAGGCACTTCATCATTGTGGACTTTCCGGCGCCGTTGGCGCCGATTATCGCCATAATTTTTCCTTCTTCAAGCTCGAAGCTTACGTTTTTCAGCGCCTGGATTTTTCCATATGAAAAGCTTAGATTATCAACTTTAAGCATTATTAATCAACCCCCAAGTATGCTTCGATTACCGTAGGATTCCGCTGAACGTCAGAGGCTTTGCCCTCGGCGAGCTTTGTGCCGAAGTTGAATACGGTAATCTCTTCGCATGTATCCATTATGACATCCATGTGGTGATCAATAATAATAATCGTAAGGTCGTATTTATCTCTGATTTCTTTTATGAATTTCGAAAGGCTGTACGATTCCTCTTCGTTCATTCCGGCGGCGGGTTCGTCAAGGAGCAAAAGCCGGGGGTTTGTGGCAAGGGCCCTTGCGATCTCCAGACGGCGCTGTTTTCCGTAAGGGAGGTTATTGGCCGTCTGATCCCTGAGCTCCCAAAGACCTACGCTGCGGAGCAATTTTTCGGCAGTCGCGCTTATGCTTTTTTCCTGAGCCCTGCATTGCGGAGTCCTGAAGATACATTGCACCATATTATAATCAGCGCGGTTCTGGCACGCGGTAAGCACGTTCGTATAAACGGAAAGTTCGCCGAACAGCCTTATGTTCTGAAAGGTGCGCGCGATCCCGAGGTTTGCTATTTCATCCGGCTTTTTACCTACTATCGACGTGCCGTTAAGCAGGATATCGCCCTCGGTAGGGACGTAGATTCCCGTTATAAG
>JAUZPW010000253.1 GCA_030705725.1 Bacillota bacterium | reverse complement strand
TGCATGGGCATAGCGGATCGTGTCGGCTCGCTCGTCGCCGGCAAAAAAGCGGACATCGTGATGGTAGACTTAAAAAGCCCCGCCATGAGCCCCGTTCTGTCCGGGCCCGTGCGCAATATCATACCTAACCTTGTCTATTCCGCAAGCGGCAGCGAGGTCGATACCGTTATCATAGACGGCAATATGATCGTTGAAAACGGAAAAATGCTGACAGTGGACGAGAATTCCGAGATCGAAAGAGCCCATCAAAGCGCGGCCGCGATCTGCGGCCGGCTGGAAAAAACCGGCTGGCAGAAGGAGCTTCCTCTTGCTCTCTGGACAGAAGAAGGTTATTATTAAGCTATTACATTTTGGAGAATTAAATGGAACAATTGGGAACAAAAACCATAAGCTATACCCGCGCGCGCGTATACATTATTCTGGTTGCAATCGGCTACAGCACTATGGGAGTGGCTTTTAAGTTCGTTGACTGGAACCCGTTCTTAATAGGCGCTTACCGAAACGCATTCGCGTTTCTCTGCCTCGGCCTTTACCGGAAAAATTTCAAGATCCGCCTGGAGAAAAAGGTGATCATCGGCGCGTCCATTTCTTACTTTTGCACCACGTGCTTTATTGTAGCCAATAAGCTGACAACGTCGGCCAACGCGATTGTGCTTCAGTACACGAATCCAATCTTTGTCCTTATTCTTTCCTGCTGGTTCTTAAAAAAGCCGTTCAGGAAAAAAGATGCGTTCCTTATCCTGGTCATGCTTGCCGGAATCGCAATGTTCTTTATGGACGACTTAAGCGCCGGCTACATGTTGGGGAACATATTCGCCCTGATGAGCGGGATCGGTATGGCCGTCAGCATTATGTACGCCTGTTATTCCGGAGTCGACGTGAAAGAATACATGATGCTTACATGCGTTATTTCAATGCTTGTGGGCATTCCGTTTTCCTTTACCGACCCTCCCCATATTACGGTCGTTTCCATGGCAGCTATAATTTTTCTGGGCGTGGTTTCCGTCGGCATGACGAACATTCTGTATTCAAAGGCCGTTACGGTAATGCCATCGGTCGAGGTTTCGATGCTTTTAATGCTGGACCCGATATTGAACCCGATTCTGGTGGCGGTTTTTGTCCGCGAGATTCCCGGCAACTGGGCAATAGCCGGCGCGGGGATCGTAATACTGTCCATGGCGGCCAATATCCTGACGTCGTCGGGCAAAAGCGGTGCTGACGCGCCTGAAAGCTCCAACGCCGAAAAGGCGGAAAGTAATTGACACAATACTATAAAATGTAGGGAGAAACTAAGCAGTGGACGGCAAATACGAAAGGCAATTGATGCAGACAGGCTTGTTTTCAAGCCGTACAAATATGATATCTTACCTGCTCATGCACTTTATCTCCCAAAAAAATGAGGCGGCCGGTTCCTGGGCGCTGCGTGACGATTTGTTGTCCATAGGTGTGGATTGCAGTACGGCGACCATCGGTCGTTATCTTAAGGAACTGGATTATCGGGAATATACCGTGCAGAAGAGCAATATGGGCCGTGTGCTTACGCCCGTTGGAAAAGCCTTCTTAAACGACATGGAGGAAAAGCTTGAGCGTACGAGAATTCAGACTGAGCTCAGCAAAGCCGTAAAAGTTACCGAGCACAGCGAGCTTGTCGAGCTTTTATATGTGCGCCGCGCGCTTGAAACAGAGGCAGTCCGTCTGGCGGTCGAAAACGCGACCCCAAAAGAACTGAAAATGCTTATGAAAAAGGTCGCCGCTCATAAGGACACCGTTTTGCGCAACGAAGACCCGACCGACGTGGCGCTCGATTTCCATGCAACCGTCGCCGAGATAAGCCATAACAAATTCGTTAAATCGATACTCAAAATGCTCATTTATGAGGAAAAGCGGATTGAATCGACTATCGAGACGCTGGTGACCCGCGAGCGCGGCCGTATTTACGCTAAAGAGCATGAGGAAATAGCGACGGCCATAAGCGAGCATAAAGCTCAAACAGCGGAAAAACTTATGTTCGACCATATTTCGGAGCTCTGCTCCGCAGTAATGGAGCAGGTAAAGGAATAAATCGAATCACAAAAAATAAAAGGCTGCCTTCCGGCAGTCTTTTTTAATGCTGTCGAAAAACTTGACAGCATTTCGAGAGGGAATCCAATTCCCCCTCGACCTTCCTCTTGGTGCGGACAAAACCGATAGTTTTGTCCAGTGTGTCCTCCGGCGGCGCATGTCCGCCTGCGGACAAATCCAACGTTAAGGGGTTTAGACCCCTTAACAATTCCTAAATAATACTTTTTTACAGCATCAAAAAGGCAGCCTTTTTTTTGCGCGTTTCATGTTGCTAAACGAGCTCATCGCTAAATTGAAAGTTCCCGCCTCATGTTTTTAATAAGCCGGGAGCTTTGCGCCAGATATAATTCCGGGTCTTTGAAATAGGGCGCGAGGAGCTCGATTGAGCACCAGCCGTCGTAGGAGTAGTTCTTGAATACCTGCATCATATCAATGAAAGGAATCACTCCGTCGTCCAGCTGTGAATGGAATTCCGTTTTTCCGTCACTGTTAGCAAGATGTATATAGACCAAATCGTCCTTAAGCCGGTCAAAATATTCGGCGAAGGGCTCGTTTGCGATTACCGGCGGCACAACGTCCATCATCGCCTTAAGCGCCGGGCTATTAACATCCGAAATAAGCCTTTTAAGGTCCTCGGCGGTTGTCAGCAGGTTCCCTTCCGACGGCGAAAGCGCTTCCATCACAAGGGCGACGCCCTCCTTTTGGGCTCTGGAGCATATTATCATTAACGCCTCGACCACCTGTTCATATACGTGCGCCCTGTTAACGCCGTAACCTGGATGCGGGCACGTGACCTGCATATACCCGGCTCCCATCGCGGCCGCGGCCTCAGCGCTTCTTATCAGGTAATCAACTGCTTCTGAAACCTCTTTCCTGCTCCCTGACGTCAGGCTGTACGGGTATGCCAGTATTTCCGGGGTAAACATCGATATTTCAATTTGGTGCCTTTTCTTAAGCTCTAAAATATCCGAAACAGCGTCCGCGTCCATATCGTAAGCGTACGCGTGCGGCCTCGCGCCCCAGACCTCAACTCCGTCGAAGCCATACTTCTCAGCCATTTCAAAACAAAAGCCCAAGGGATACCGGCGGAATTGATATGTAAGAAATGAAAATTT
>JAUZPW010000252.1 GCA_030705725.1 Bacillota bacterium | reverse complement strand
TTGTAGTAAACCGCTCTTTCTACGGAAAGGAAATCACGCCGAATATAAATAAAATCCTGAAAAACAGCATTTATTTCAGTCACATCCACGAGCAGGTCAAGGACGGAAACAGCTCCGACTGTGAGCTTATGGTGAATGCCTCGGTTTATCCGCTCAGCGCCGGAAGCGCGTTTCTGCGCTTTGGGGGAAACAAATATGTCACGCTGCCGTCTTTGTTAAAAGAGGAAGGGTACAAAACGCTTGCGATACACGGAGACGACAAGGTTTTCTGGAACCGAAGCAGGGTATATCCGATGCTGGGCTACGACCGGTTTATCGACGAAAAAATGTTTGAGGACAAAAGCAGCTGCGGAATGGGTGTTTTGGACTCGTCGCTTTTCTCCCAGACGATAAAGGAAATAAAAAGGACGGAAGAGCCTTATTTTATGTCGCTTATAACGATTACCTCGCACATGCCTTTTAACCTTGACAAGGACTTGAGAATGCTGAATCTGCCAGACAACGGCGTTACGAACGGCTACCTCGAGTGCATCCGTTATGTTGACGAGGCCATAGGGCAGTTTTATGAGAGGCTTAACAGCGAAGGTCTTCTCAAAGACACAGTTATTGTCATTTACGGAGACCACGAGGGCATACACAAATACTATTCGACGACGCTTCCTAACAACAGCAAGGAAATACCGTTTGCGGTAATAATTCCGGGATTTAAGGGATTTGTCGTCGACAAAACAGGCGGTCAGATCGACATGATGCCGACGCTTGCCTATCTTTTAGGGATAGATGAAAATAAATATGAAACGGCGGTAATGGGGAGAAACCTTTTCTCGAGCGCGCCGGGAACGGCGGTACTGTCCGACGGCGCGATACTCGGCGAGGCCGACGACACGGAGCATCTGAAAGAGGCTCAAAAGGTCTCCGACATAATTATAAAGGGCGACTATTTCGAACGCGAAAGCAGGGCGGTTTCGTAGGCTATCGGAAGCTATAAAATCAAAAAAACCGGAGGACTCTGAAATAAAACGGCCAAAGCAGCTAAAGTAAACAAGTATCAAAGAAAAGCATCTAAGCAGTTTATCGCTTTAGGTGCTTTTTTCGTCGAAAAAAGTAAGTAACCGCTTGTTTTCCACCCGAAAACTGCTATTATATTGATATAAAATAATAACGCCACACTTTTTGCCGGAGGTAATATATTGAAGCTGAGCCACAAACTAACCGCAATTTTGGCGGCCGGTTCCGTATTTTTGGTGATTACCTTTAACCTGCTGTTCGGATATTATTTTAACGACTGTTTATTGGGTCTCGAGAAAGAACAGGTTGCTTCCGACACAAAAAGCGCAGCCTCTTTTTTCGCGGACAGGGAGTCGCATTTCCTGGCTGCGGCAAACGACTGGGGCCATTGGGACGATACATACGAATTTATTAAAACCGGAAACCCGGAATATGCTAAGCTTAATCTTACAAAATCAGATTTCAATACTCTCGGCTTAAACTTTATGGCTTTTTACGACAGGAACAATAAAATCGTAAACGGCACCTATTTTGATCTCGATAAAAACGATTACGCGGCGTTTGACAAGGAGCTCCTCAAGAGCGCGGAAAGCTTTGCTATGCTGAACAAGAAAAACGGCGGCGATTCCCGCGTAATTAAGAACAAAGATCGTTTTTATATAATCGCATCGTCCGAAGTAACCGATTCGCTTAAAAAAATGCCGCCAAACGGCACTTTGGTTATAGGAAGGAGGATTGAAAAAAATCTGATTTCCGAGCTTGAAGCCAGAACCGGAGGGAAGATATATCTTTCCTCTTTAAGCGACCTGAAAAAGGGCGGGCGGGATCCTTTTGAGCCCGGCGGCGGAGGCAACATCCTGGCAGATCGAAAAAACAAAAGGATAACGGATTTTATTTATCTTTCAGACGCTGAAGCGGAAGACCCTGTTATCCTGACACTGCAAAAGGATATGAAGATGTATGCCTCGGGGAAAGCTAAAATACCTTTATTCAACACAGCTTCGGCCCTGATAATCGTTATGGTTTTTCTGGCCTTGCTGAGAATGCAGAATAACAATATCCTCAAGCCCATGACCCGGGTGACGGAAAAGCTTGAAAAGTTCGATCTGGACGCCGGAGAATTTGAAAGCCTGCCGGTAACAGGGAAGAATGAGCTTGCCGTTTTATGCGCCGCAGTCAACAAAATGCTTGAGAAGATAACCGCCGACAGGAAATACCTTCAAAGAAGCATAAGCAGGCTGGATATGGCGCAGGATATCGCCCATATCGGAAACTGGGAGTTTAACATTGAAAAAAAACAGTTCTGGGTATCCGACGAGGCGTTCAGAATATACGGTGCGACACCGAACGAGACCGGGTTTTTAACTGACGCCGCTGATTCATTTCTGCTTCCAGAGTATTATAACCTCGTTCACGAGAAGTTTAATAATCTGCTGTCGAAACGGGAAAAATACGAGGCAGAGTATAAAATCAGGCGGAAAAACGACTTAAGCGTCAGGTGGGTTTTCGCCACAGGCGAGTATATGGAAGACGAGGACGGCGCAAAAGCGGTCGGAGTTATCCAGGATATAACCGAGATCAAAAAAAGGGAAGAAATAATACTTTTTAACGGTTACCACGACGAGCTGACTGGATTATATAACCGCCAGTACCTAAAAGAGCAGACCGGGATTTTAACGGAGAACGGAACCTCACCTATTTCAGTCATCGTGGGCGACGTGAACGGCCTGAAGCTGTTAAACGACGCGTTTGGATATCAGACCGGCGACCGTATTCTAAGAGAGATCGGCGCTATAATGGAAAGCTGCCTCCGCGCTGAGGATATTACGGCGCGATGGGGCGGCGACGAATTTGTCGTATTGATGCCCGGGGTGGACGCAAAAGGCGCAAAAAGAGCCGTTCAGAAAATCAAGGCCGAGTTCTCCGCCGCTAAAATCGATTCCATTAGCTTATCGGTTTCGTTAGGCTGCTGCACGGGCTTTGCGGCCTGTGAGAATATACCGGACATTATAAAAAAAGCGGAAAACGAAATGTACCAGAACAAGCTGGTCGAGACTCCCAGCATGAGGGGCAAGGCGATCGACACCATATTAAGCACGCTTTTTGAGAAAAACCCGCGGGAGGAACAACATTCTCGAAGAGTAAGCGAGCTTTGCTGCAGAATAGGCA
>JAUZPW010000251.1 GCA_030705725.1 Bacillota bacterium | reverse complement strand
TCAGGCCCAACGAGTTTATTATTGAAGTGATTATGAGAAAGGAAACGCTGATTAAAGCATCCTCCAAAGCGATTGGAGCTCCAAGCTTTAATATCGCCCTAACCTCCGTTTTGTTAAACCTGAAACAAGCCTTCGAAAACGCAAAGGGCAAGCCGTTCTTTTTAACTATGGCAAGCGACAGCGCAGCGCTTACCGCCTGCGCGAAAACCGTAGCAATCGCTGCTCCTGCCGCATCGAGCTTAAATAAACCGACAAGCACCAAATCGCCTATAATATTCGTAACGCAGGCAATGCTTACAAAAATGAGCGGCAGCTTTGAATTTCCCACTCCTCTGAAAACACCGCTTAAGACGTTATATGCCGAGATGAATATTATGCCTGCCGAGCAGATCATGACATAGGTCACCGCTTTATCATAAGCCTCGGCGGGAGCATTCATTAATTTCATAAAAAATCTCGAGCCGATCAACATAATAAGGGTAAAAGCAGACGCTATCACGGCGAATAGAAAAAACGACGCTCCCACCGTTTTAGCAGCAGCATCGGGACGTTTTTCCCCGATTCTCCGGCCTATCAAAACCGTTATGCCCGTGGTCAGTCCTGAAATAATGCCCGTTACCATCTGCATAACCTGGCTTCCCGTAGCGACCGCCGAGATGCTCGAAGCGTCTCCGAACTGTCCGACAATCAGCAGGTCGACCGCGCCGTACATAGCCTGCAGAAAGATAGAAAGCAGGATAGGTATCGTAAATTTAATTAGCGGGCCGAGGATTTTTCCTTCTGTAAAGTTTGTACTTTTCAAGACGTCTTCTCCTGCTAAAAAGCCGGATAAGTGAGCGGACGTTTCAGCCCGCCATCTTATCCGGCCAGTCATTTCGAGAATGAATTGCCCTCCGATGAACAATAATAATTTAACATATATTTGTACTATTGTAAATCCTTACATTATTTTTCCGTAAAAAGAAAAGGCAGAAAAAACCGCCTTTTCTTTTTCGTTCCGAGTGCGGCCGGATTTTATAACACGTTTACCGCGGTTAACAAAATGCCGGCAGCTATTATTCCCAAAAGGATGAGGTTTGGATTCGCTTTCTTTTTTAACAGCCAGTATACAAATAAAGATAAGCAAAGGGGAAGAAGCCCGGGCATGATCCCGTCCAGTATTTTTTGCATGTCGACAGTTACCTTGTCGAAAGCGATTGTCCACTTAAGCGTCATAGACACTATTCCGGGAACAAGCCCGCCTATAACCGTCAGCCCCAGAATTTTGGCGGCTTCAGTCGCTTTGTTTAACGTTCCGTCGCTGGAAATCTTAGTCAAAAATTGTCGGCCGCCTTTATATCCGATCTTAAAACCGTAATAGCGCACTACTGTTGAAGGCAATAGATTCAGCAGCAAATATAAAATCAAGCCGGCTATGTTTCCCTGAATAGCGAGAGGAGCGCCGATGCCTGCCGCAATAACACGGAAAGTTCCCCAGAAAAATGAATCTCCGATGCCCGCTAGCGGGCCCATCAGCGCGGTTTTGACCGTATTTATCGAAGACGGGTCCATTCCTTCGTCGCCGACGTTTGCATATTCTTCTTCCATCGCGCAGCTTATGCCAAGGCAAAACGGCACGAGCGCGCAGGTCGTGTTGAAAAATATGTTATGGCGGCGCAGAGCTTTAACCAGATCGTCTTTCTTCGGATATAACTTAACGAGCGCCGGAACCATGGCGCGACAATACGGTGTCGCCTGCTGGCGTTCATATGAGTAAAGTCCAAGGATTTGATAATGACGCAGAAAAACAGACTTTAGTTCTTTTTTTGTTAATTTTTTAGCCTCGCCGACCATACTCATTCAACCTCCGCATTCGGTTTTAATTGATAGTAAATATACGCGAAGGCGCCGCCGACGATCGCTATAGCCATAGTACCCAGTTTTCCGTAAGAGGCCAGAGCAAATCCGATGATGAAAAATCCCGCATATTTATTATCCAGGGTAAAACGTAATAGTGTAGCGATACCAATGGCAGGCAGCATCTTGCTGGCGTTTGTCAGTCCTGTTTTTATAATCGGAGGCACACTGTTTACAAAGGCTTGAACCGCTCCCGACCCGAATACGAAAGCGGCAAATGTGATAATAAAATAGATTATCAGGTATGTAAACCCTCCTGCAAGGCCGATCCAATAAAGCTTTTTGGTATCCGCGTTTTCTACAGCTCTTTCAGACGCGGCGGTCCAGAAAGAGTTTGTCGTCGTTATAAGAGTTCCCGCAAGAACCGCCAGCATAGCTATCGGAATAGCCAAAGCCACGGCTTCTTCAGGGGCCATTCCGTTCTTGATTGCGAGTGCGGACGCAATAACACTGCCGCTGACCACCTCAGCCGGTGTAGCTCCTATCTGCACAACGCCCATCCAGATTAATTCGAGCGTACCGCCTATAATGAGCCCTTTCTGAAAGTCTCCCAGCACCAGCCCAACCAACGGGCAAAGCCATATCGGCCTTGCGATCATCTGCTGACCCAACCATGACTGCTCAATTCTTCCGTAGCCCGCTATTAGGCCAATAAGAATTCCCTGTAGAATCATAACCCCGTCTCCTCTTATTTTTTTATAGCATTAAATCGCGCTTCTATGTCTGCATAGTTTTTGCGGCTAACAGTCGGCGTCATTTGAGCAAAGATTTCGGCTCCCATGCTGTGTATTCTTTTCAGCACTTCATATTCATCGGGTGAAATATAAATTCCTGCGAATTCCTGTTTCCCTTCAGTGATTCTGCCCGCTTTAGAGTCCAGCGCAGGCCCCACGTTCAATCTTTTTATTCCTTGAACATTGTTGAAAACAAACTCCGCATCGTAAACGTCTGCCACAACCAACAATATTTTTTTGCCTGCATATTTGGGTTCGTTTAAGCATTTGACCGCTTTTTCCTTGGTCCAGACAAACATGTCCACTCCGGCGGGTTTTGCCAGCTTTAACGTCATTGTTTCAAACGCGTCGTTCGCCGCTTTATCGTTTACGACAATAAAGGTATCCGGTTTTTCCGCGCCCATCCATGAAACCGCAACCATACCGTGCATCAGGCGTCCGTCGATTCTCACCAAACAAATCAAGTATTACACCTCCTTCTTGTAACGTATAATTTGTAATCCAACCTATATAAACCAACCTCAGTCAAAAGTCTCCCGGTGGTTCATCCGTTTAC
>JAUZPW010000250.1 GCA_030705725.1 Bacillota bacterium | reverse complement strand
TTGATATATTCTATTACGGATTCGATTTCCTGCGACGTTATAAAACAGCCCTGCACCCGTAAAGGCTTCCCCAATCCGAGCGGACTATACAGCATATCTCCCTTCCCGATGAGCTTTTCAGCGCCCATCGTGTCGAGAATAATCCTCGACTCGATCTGAGACGCCACCGCAAACGCGATCCTCGACGGAATGTTCGCCTTCATTATTCCGGTAATGACGTCGGCCGAAGGGCGCTGCGTCGCAATGACAAGGTGCATTCCGGCGGCTCTCGCCATCTGGGCTATGCGGCAGACCGCGTTTTCGACGTCGTGCGCCGCGACGAACATCAGATCGGCAAGCTCGTCGATAACGATAACGATCTGAGGCAGCGGTTCGCGCCTGGACCCGTCCTCGGCGGGAGGCTGCTTTCCCGCGGCGTCGTTGTAGGACGCAAGGTCGCGGACGTTAAGCTCCGAGAAAAGCTTGTAGCGGCGCATCATTTCCGTGACCGCCCAGTTGAGCGCCCCGGCCGCCTTTTTCGGGTCCGTGACGACGGGTATCAGAAGATGAGGTATGCCGTTATATATTCCTAGCTCAATCATTTTCGGGTCGATCATGATAAGGCGCACCTCCTGCGGCGACGCCTTGTAGAGGATGCTTATAAGCAACGAATTAATGCAAACAGACTTGCCCGATCCGGTGGTTCCCGCGATAAGCAGATGCGGCATCTGCGCAATGTCCCCGACGATGCTGTTCCCGGTAATGTCGCGCCCGACGGCGAATGCCAGCTTGCTCTTTCTTCTCGAAAACGCCTCCGAGGATAAGACGTCGCTTATGTATACCGTCTGAACAGTCTGGTTAGGCACCTCGATGCCGACCGCCATTTTGTCCGGTATCGGCGCGATCCTCACGCTAACGGCGCCCAGGGATAATGCAATATCGTCTGAAAGCGCGGTAATGCGCGAAAATTTAGTGCCCCTTGAAACCTGAATCTCATACCTTGTAACCGAAGGCCCGCGGGTTATGTTTATAATTCTGGCTTCCACCCCGAAGCTTAAAAGCGTATCGATAAGCCTTTCCGAATATTCCTTTATCTCCGACTGCACGTTCTGCTTCGTTACCCGGCTCACGTTAAGGAGCGACAGCGGCGGATAGGCGTAAAGCTTCGTCTGTTCAGCGGGCGCGTTCGTGATCTCCTGCGCCACGATCTCTGTATTTTTGGCAATCTCCTCTTTCGAGGCTTCCTTGACGGCGGGCTCGGCAGGAACAGGCGCTATAGCGGGCTCCTCCGGGAAAACCGGGGCGGGCGCGGGTTTTGCCTCCGCCGTTTTTCCGAGCAGCACCTCGGCGGGAGTTTTTACCCGCTGCCGCGCGGTCTCCGGCTCCTTTTCCGGCGCGGCGGGGCTTTGGGGCTCCTGCCGGTCGTCAAGCGGTATGTCTATCTGCCTTCTTGCGGCCTTTCTGAATAAAGGCCGCTCCGGCATCGAGGGAGGCTCTTCTTCGTCCTCTTCCTCATAATATTCCTCGTAAAACGCCGGTCTTATAAGTCCCAGAATCATTTTCGGAGTAATACGGAAAGCGAAGAGCAGCGCTGTAATCAATAGGGCCAGCAATATAAAAAATGCGCCCCACGCCGAAGCGGCGCTTCTTAAAAGCATCGCGATCGGCCCGGATATAAGTCCCCCGCCCGTCATCCTGCGGCCGGAAGAAGACAGCACGGCTATGCTTTTTAACGTCAAGAAATATGCGTTTTGATCCCTGAACACATGAAACATAGCGCCCAAAATAAACGGAACCGTATTGATGCAGAAAACCCTCAGCGCCACCTTGCCGCGCCGTTTCATAAAGAAAAGCACGGACGACATTAAAAGCGCCGCGGGCAGGATAAAAGCGCCCGCGCCCATAAGGCAGCCCGCCGCCCTGTAACAGGTGCCGAAAACAAAGCCGCCGCCTCGAATAAGCGTAAGCGCCGAGAAAACGGACAAAGCAAGGCAGATAAGTCCCCAGACATACCGCCTTACGCGTTTCTTTTTGGCCGAACCGTTCGTCTTGCGGCTTTTTGAGCCTTGCGGTTTTATACTTCCCTTTTTTTTGACTTCAGGCAAAAAATCACCCCTAAAGGCTGATAATTAACTAAAAAATTAAAAAAGCGAAAAACGGATAAAAGTTATATTCGTTCCGCCCCATACAGTATTATCTTACCACATCTGTATGTATTTTGCTAGATAATATGAAACAATAAGCACGGGCAGGCCGATTTGCGCGCTTAAGGAAGCATCCCGGAAAATAAAAAAGCATAAGCCTCGCCCGTTGAATAAGCTCAGCTTATGCCTTATCGCACTTTTCCGTCCGTATACCCGCTTAAAACCCGGAGTTTATTTTTCGTTTCGGATAACCGCGGATATACCCGCAAAAATCAGCGCCGCCACCGGCCAGATTACCCAGGTCATATCCCAGTCTCTTGAAATAAAGCTCCAGCCCAGGTAAACGGCCGTCACGACCGGCCAGTAAACGCCCGCAAATTTTTCGGCTTTTTTGCCGGACTCTTTTACCTCCGGGTCAAATTCGCCGTCGAGCAGAAGCTGGTCGAAGCCTTCCTTTATAGAGCCCGCCGTGATAAAAAGGTAAACGGCAAAGGAAACAAGCGCCAAAAGTAAAGCCGTCAGGGAGATAAGCGTCATGCTTGAGGCTTTCGACACGCCCGCGGCAATCAGCGGAATCGAGCAAAGGATGCAGAGAACGGCGCCCGCAGTAATATAAAAGGTATGCGTTTTGTCGAAAGCCGCCTTTTTTTCCTTAACAATGCCCGATACGCCGTATTCAAGCTCAAAATCGCCCTTTTTCAGGTAATCGAAGCGCTTCATTTTTGCGCCGCTAGTAATGAATATCGCAACGGCGGCGGCTATCATAAGAAGTAATACGACCACCCCTGCCCCGCCTGCGGCGTCTTCACCTAAAGAAGAGCCGCCCGCGTCCGCCAATCCCGCAAGCAGTATAAGCGGAACGGGAGAAAGGACGCACATGGCGGCGCCCAGAGCCGTGCGCTTTGCGCAGGCCGCTTTGCTCTCAAAAAAATCAGCCGCTTCCTTAAGCGTAACGCGCATGCTTTTAGCCGTTTCGTCCGTGTCTGAATAAGCCGTTTTTTCCATATCGTCTTTTAAAAGGTAGTCGGTCGTCACACCGAAAAGCTTTGCAAGCTCCAAAATCTTG
>JAUZPW010000025.1 GCA_030705725.1 Bacillota bacterium | reverse complement strand
CGAGCAGGGTGATTACGACGAGGACGATTTCATGATGATGGCGCTTGACGCGGGAGCGGACGACGTTATGCTCGAGGACGGCGTTTTTGAGGTGCTTACGGCGCCCGACGATCTCGGAAAGGTGCGCGAGGCTCTGGAAGCCAAGGGTGTTTCCTTCCTCGAAGCGGAGGTTCAGATGGTCCCGCAGAGCAGGATAAAGCTCGAGAATGAGGACGACATCAAGAACATGCAGAAGCTTCTCGATATGCTTGAGGACAACGACGACGTTCAGGAGGTCTTCCACAACTGGGAGGAAGAATAGGGAGCTTTACAAATACGAGAATCATTTGAAAAATGAATTATGGTTTTATTAAGCCCTTTCGGTATGTACAAAAATCATACTGAAAGGGCTTATTTTTTAGTATTTTATTCCTTTAGAATACGGATGCAAAAACTTCGTGATATAATGTGGACGGCAAAATTTGGGAGGGCAGTTAATTTGTTACACCTCAAAAAACGGAGGTATGCTGTGTTTTATTCTAAATATCAGAAAAAATTGAAAAAGCAGATAATTGAATTCAGCTTTGTGGTTACGCTGACAGGGTTTCTCGGATTTATATTTATTCTTTTTATTTATACAACCTGCTTTAACTCGTTCCGGACAAAAGAATACAACAAAATATTGTCAAAATCATTTACTGAAATACATTACAAATATACCCGTTATCTGAACGATTTGGATACGCGAAAAACAATAAACGATTACTTAAACAACAAGATCAGCCCCCAGTACATGTCATTTTTATTCAACAGCTTTAATCTGAACAATGAAATCAAAAGCGATATTATCATTAACGACGCCTCGGGTAATATTGCGTATTCATCCTTTGATCCTAAGGAAATAACAATGTACTTCAAGCTTTTCAGTCAGAGTATCTTCGGCAGCTTAAAAAACAAAAAAAGCACCGGGATTTACAAAACGGTTTATTATTTCAACGGGGATTATTCGAAATATGTTTTTTCAAGGAACTTATATTACGGGAACAGGCTTATAGGCGGAGTAAGCGTTTTTTTAAGCGGCGACGATTGGAATCATCAGATGAAGGCTTTGCAGTTCGACGGGATCATCACCGATATGAACGGTAACGTCATCGCCTGCAGCAACCGTTCGATGGTTGACGGCTTGAATCAGTTTCGGCCGGGTCAGAAAAAGACTTATGCAGTTAATAATCAAAAATATTGGATGAACGAGAATGATCTTGACGAATATCAAGTAAAAATATTTACTTTTGTAAACAATGAATCGAGCAATAGCTACTATTTGATCGGCTGTTTTGCCTTCAGCATGATTTTTATATTTTTGCTTGCTATAACCAAGCATTTTGCGGGAACGGTCGCCAATATAAACGCCGCGTCCGTGGAAAGCCTGCTCAGTGAAATCAACATAATTCAAAACGGCGACTTCGATCACAGGATAAAAATGGAGTCGGACGACGAGTTTGAAAATATTGCAGAGGAAATAAATCAGATGCTGGACAACATTAATGCTTTAAGCAAAAAAAACCTTGAGTTGCTTAAGCTTAAAAACATTATGGAATCAAAGCAGCTTGAGGCTCAGTTCAATCCGCATTTTCTTTATAACACCCTCGAATGCATCAGGTATTCAATTATTCTCAATCAGGAGGGAACCGACAAGATCATCACGAAGCTTACGGCTCTTCTCAGGCGCAGCATAAGCGATACTTCCAGCGTGGTTTTGCTTAAAGATGATTTGAAATACCTTACCGATTATCTCGAAATAATTAAATACAGGTTTCAGGGAAAATTTTCGTACGAAATTGAAATAGACCGAAGCTGCAACGACTGCTTTGTGCCGAAGCTTCTGCTTCAGCCGATTTTGGAAAACAGCATAAAGTACGGCTTCAAGCACAAAAAGACGCTGGCAATCAGAATATCGGGATGGACTAAGGAGGGTTTTTTATATCTGGAAATAACCGACAACGGGTCGGGCATGAACGAACAGGAGCTTGATTTTGTTAAAACGATGATAAATTCCGAAGCAAACGGCAACGAACACAAGGGACTTCACAATATAGCAAGGCGGTTAAAACTGCTCTACGGGGAAGAAAGCGGTATGGAAGTAAAAAGTACCCCGGGAAAGGGAACCGTCGTTTTGCTTAGGCTTACCGAAAGGAGGCTTTTAAGTGAAATATAAGGTTTTGGTTGCGGAAGACGAAGCTATAATCCGAAAAGGCTTGATTTTTTCGGTAGACTGGCAGGAGCTTGGCTGTTCAGCCGTACTGGAAGCGGGCGACGGACAGGAAACCATCGACCAGATTAAAAAGGCATGTCCCGATATCGTCATAATCGATATTAATATGCCTGTTGTAAACGGACTTCAGGTGCTGGAGCAAACTTTTGAAGAATACGAGTATACGCCGATAATCATAACGGGTTATTCTGATTTTAAGTACGCGAAGGATGCAATGAAATTCGGTGTGAACGATTATATTCTAAAACCCGTGGATTTTAACGAGCTTAACGAGGCTGTCAATAACGCGAAAATAGAGAGACAGAGAAGGCTGGCTTTCGCCGCGCTAAAAAGTCAGGAGCTTTCGTTAAAAAACATAGACCTTTTGAACGCCCTGAGGGAAGATATAGTTGAAGATGAAACCGTTAAAAAAATGGTTTCGTTTATTAAAAAAAATTATGCAAAAAAAATTACGGTATATGATTTGTCTGAGGCTTTCAATTACAGCGAAACATTTTTAATCAGAAAGTTCAAAACGGAAATGAAGATCAACTTCAGCGAATTTCTGAATCGTTACCGTATTCAAAAAGCTATTTGGGCGATAAAAAACACCGATAAATACTTACATACCATTGCAGCGGAATGCGGATTCAAGGATTACAAGTACTTTAATATGGTTTTTAAGAAATATATAGGCTGTTCCTCAAGAGAGTTTGCGAGGGTAATAAAATAGTGCAGTATTTTTGCCATTCCTGCAGAATTTTAGCATATCTTCTATGCTAAAATATGGTTATAAAAACCATAAAGGAGGAACGGAAAAATGAAGATGAAGCTTAAAACGGCTTCGGCGCTTTTGTTATCGTTTATTATGATTTCAGGCATGGTATCCGGATGCAAGAACACACAAAAGGCTGAAGAGACCACGGCAAAATCAGGGGCAACAACGGAAACGGCTCAAGAGACAACGGAAAAGAAGTTAGTCATGTACTCCTCCAGCGGTGATGAAATGATCAATTCCGTCACATCCTTGTTTAAGGAGAAATACGGCATTGAAGTCGAGGTTATTCAGGGCGGAACAGGAGAACTCTTGGCAAGGCTTGACGCGGAAAAGGCAAAGCCGTACGCGGACGTTATATTCGGCGGCGGAGAATCCTCTTTCACGGAATACAGGGATGTCTTTGATGATTACGTTTCGGAAAACGACAAGGATCTGCTGGACGATTTCAAAAATACAACGGGTTTCTGCACCAATTTTGTCCTGGACGGAAGCGTCCTTGTTGTAAACAAGAATCTTATCGGCGACATAAAAATCAAAGGCTACAACGATTTACTCAATCCGAAACTAAAAGGCAAAATAGCGTCCGCAGACCCGACTTCTTCTTCGTCGGCGTTAATGCAGGTTGAAAACATCCTCACCGACTTTGGCGGACTTGACAAAGAAGAGGGCTGGGAGTATATCAAAAAGCTGCTTGTAAACATTGACGGAAAGCTTCAATCCGGCTCGGGGGCAGTGTGGAAGAGCGTCGCGGACGGCGAAATGCTCGTCGGCCTGACCTATGAGGAAGCCGCTCTGAAACTGGTAAAGGACGGCGCGCCCGTTGAGATCGTTTATCCCGAAGAGGGCACATTATTCACTGCGGGTACAGCCGGTATAATTAAAAACTGCCCGCATCCCGAGAATGCGAAGCTTTTTATTGACTTTATACTTAGCAAGGAAATGCAGAGCGTCATAGGTTCCCAGCTTGGAAACAGGCCGGTTCATAAAGACGCCGAGCTTTCAAAAAACACTCTGCCTACGGCATCCATAAAAACCGTAGTATTAGACCAGGCTTATATTAACGAACATAAAAAGGATGTTGTCGACAAATTCAAAGAAGTATTTGAAAACAGCCTGTCTAAATAAGTTTCAAATAAAAAGTGCAAGGTTTTTTCGTTAAATGCCGAAAAAACCTTGCAGCTGAACAAATTAAAACGCATTTAGAAATCGCTGCTGTAAGGTTTTTGATTTGGTCAGCAGACATTAATTAAGATAAATAGGCCTTGGGTACGTTTCGGCATGTAACCGGTGAATCTTTTATGCGGGAATGTGTCCAGGGCCGTTTGGTTCTTAATTATCAGGAGGGAAAAATGAGCAATATAATAATAAAAAACGCGGTCAAAAAATACGGAAATACTGCCGTTATCACCGGTTTGAATCTCAGCATTCGCGATGGGGAGCTGTTTACCCTGCTGGGACCTTCCGGCTGCGGGAAAACGACTCTTCTCAGAATGATCGCCGGCTTTAATTCCATCGAAGGCGGGGATTTTTACTTCGGCGATACCCGCATTAACGATATGGACCCAAGCAAAAGAAATATAGGGATGGTATTTCAGAATTACGCAATTTTTCCGCACATGACTGTGCGCCGGAACGTTGAATTCGGCCTTAGAAACAGAAAAGCCGATAAAGAGACCATAAAAAGGGAAACCGATCATTTTTTAAAAACGATGCAGATCGACATGTATGCGGACAGGCTTCCCGAAAATCTTTCCGGCGGCCAGCAGCAAAGGGTCGCGCTTGCCAGGGCCCTTGTTATAAAGCCCGATGTGCTTTTAATGGACGAACCGCTTTCAAACCTCGACGCAAAGCTTCGCCTTGAGATGCGGCAGGCAATAAGAGAAATACAGAAAGAAGTGGGGATTACAACGGTTTATGTTACCCACGACCAAGAGGAAGCAATGTCGATAAGCGACACTATCGCCGTTATGAAGGACGGAACAATTCAGGACATATGCACCCCGAGGGCCGTCTACCAACGCCCCAGAAACCTTTTTGTCGCAACTTTTATCGGCAGAACGAATATACTGAACGGAAAAACAGAAGGCGGTTCCCTTGTTTTTGAATGCGGATACAAGACCGCTTTTCCTTCATGGAAATCAATCGAAAAACAGGACGTTAAAATTTCGGTGCGCCCCGAAGAATTTGTTATTAACCCGGAAGGAGCAGAAGGAATAAAAGGGAAGGTTATAGACAGCATTTATCTGGGGTTAAACACGCATTACATAATAATGCTTGAAAATAACCAAAAGGTTGAGCTTATACAGGAATCGACAATGGAGGATGCGTTCGCAAAAGGCACCAACGTCGTTTTAACAGCAAAAAATGAAAAAATAAATATATTCGACAAAGAGGGAACCGGAAACCTGTTGAGGGGCGCTGACGAATGAAGAACAACAACAGGTTTAAACTGGACACGTGGGGATGGATAACCTTAATAACAATAGCGTTTTACGCATTGTTTCTGCTGTACCCGATGGCGCATCTCGCGAAAATGGCATTCTTCGACAGTGAAACAAATTCGTTTACCATGGGCAATTTTATAAAATTTTTCTCGAAAAGCTACTATTCATCCACACTGCTAAACAGTTTTAAAGTGTCTATAGCAGCCGCCGTTACGTCTTTGATCGTCGGAACGCCGTTAGCGTATCTTTTTACGATTTATAAGATAAAAGGGAAAAAAACACTGCAAATCCTGATTATTATTTCCTCGATGTCCGCACCCTTCGTAGGCGCTTATTCGTGGATACTTCTGCTGGGCAGAAACGGAGTAATAACCAATTTCCTGAAAACGCTGTTTCATTTTACTCCGCCGGATATCTACGGCTTCGGCGGAATTCTTCTCGTATTTACTACCCAGCTGTTCCCGCTGATTTTTTTATATGTTCAGGGGGCGCTGCACAAGGTAGACAATTCCCTGCTTGAGGCAAGTCAGAATATGGGCTGCAGCGGAGCAAAAAGATTTTTTAAGATAGTGCTTCCTCTCATCACTCCGACGATACTTGCGGGCGCTCTTCTGGTTTTTATGCGGGCCCTTGCCGATTTCGGCACGCCGATGCTTATTGGAGAGGGGTTTAGAACCTTCCCCGTAATTTTATATAACGAGTTTGTCGGAGAAGTCTCGCAAAACAAAGGGTTCGCTTCGGCTATAGCCATTATCGCGATTCTTATTACGATGTTTATATTCCTGGTTCAGAAGCATGTAAGCAACAGAAAGTCTTTTTCAATGAACTCGCTGCACCCAATCGAAGAAAAAGATATAAAAGGACTGAGGAGCGTTGCGGTTCACGCTTTTTGCTATATAATCGTCGGTATATCCATACTCCCCCAGGTTTACGTCATATACACATCCTTTCAGAATACCAGGGGACTTATATTTGTGAAGGGCTATTCTCTGAACAGCTATACCCGAATGGTTTCAAAACTGGGCAACAGTATCGCGAATACGATTATAATTCCGCTGACCGCTTTATTTTTTGTCGTATTGCTGGCGGTTCTTATCGCATACATAACCGTTCGGCGCAGAAACGCAATGACGGGGCTTGTCGACGTTCTTTCGATGATTCCTTACATAGTTCCCGGAATTGTCATCGGTATTGCAATGCTGACCAGCTTTAATAAAAAACCGCTGCTTATAAGCGGAGGCATGCTGATCATGGTGATTGCTCTGATTATCAGGAGGCTGCCTTATACCGTCAGGTCGTCTGTCGCCGTTTTGCATTTGATTCCCATGAGTATCGAGGAGGCGGCCATATCCCTCGGAAGCTCAAAGCTCAAAGCGTTTTTTGCCATAACGGTACCGATGATGGCGTCCGGCATAATATCCGGCGCAATACTCAGCTGGGTAAATATGATAAGCGAATTATCCACGGCGATTATCTTATACACGGTTAGAACCCAGACGCTTACGGTTGCGATATACAGTCAGATCATTCGCGGCAACTATGGAGTGGCTGCGGCTTTGGCCACTGTTCTGACCGTGTTGACAGTAATATCTTTGTTAATACTCAACAGGGTAAGCAAGGGAAAATTCACTGGTATGTAGCCTTAAAAAAACAAAACCGGAGCTATGAAAAACAAATAACGGCCGGAGCGCACACTCCAGCCGTTAAAAACTAAAGCGCGGCTATTTAGCCGCGCTTTAAGGTTGTCGAAAAACTCGACAACCTTTCGAGAGGGAATCCAATTCCCCCTCGATCTTCCTCTTGGTGCGGACAAAACCGATGGTTTTGTCCAGTGTGTCCTTCGGCGGCGCATGTCCGCCTGCGGACAAATCCAACGTTTAGAGGTTCCGACCCCTTAACAATTCCTAAATGATAAAAGCGCGGCTAAACAGCCGCGCTTTAACTATATGCTATTTTTTATTCTTGCTTTGTTCCTTGAGCCTCTGCGCGTTGCTTAAGGTGCGCTTTCTCAAGCGGATGTTCTGGGGGGTTACCTCAAGAAGCTCGTCCTCGTCGATAAACTCCAGAGCTTCTTCAAGGCTAAGTGTTTCCGGCGGAATAAGCCTTAATGATTCGTCGCTGCCGGAGGCGCGCATATTTGTAAGCTGCTTGCGCTTGCACACGTTGACGGCGATGTCGCCGAGCTTCGGGGAAACGCCGACTATCATACCCTCGTAAACCGGAGTGCCCGCGCCTATAAACAATGCGCCGCGCTCCTGTGCGTTATAGAGACCGTAGGTTACGGCTTCGCCGCTTTCAAACGCCACAAGCGATCCTGTGAAGCGGCGCGTTATATCGCCTTTATAGGGCTCGTAACCTTCGAATACGGCATTTAATACGCCTTCGCCCTTCGTATCGGTCAGGAATTCGTTACGGTAGCCGAAAAGCCCGCGGGACGGTATCTTGTATTCCATTTTCATGCGGTTTCCGACGGGCGACATATGCAGAAGGGTTGCTTTGCGGGTCGCCATTTTATCCATGACCGGGCCTACGGAATCCTCGGGCACGTCTATTATCAGCCGCTCGACAGGTTCGTTGACGACGCCGTCTATATTATGGTAAAGCACCCTGGGCGTGCTGACGGAAAACTCATAGCCCTCGCGGCGCATGGTTTCGATCAGGATTGACAGATGCATTTCGCCGCGGCCCGCGACGTTGAAGCTGTCGGTCGTATCGCCGTCGGAAACGCGGAGGGACACGTCCTTTAAGAGCTCTTTATAAAGACGGTTCCTGAGCTGACGCGAGGTTACGAATTTGCCCTCGCGCCCGGCAAACGGACTGTCGTTGACCGAAAAGGTCATTTCAACGGTCGGCTCCGTGATCGTTACGAACGGAAGCGGCTCAGGGCACGAAAGGGATGTCACGGTGTCGCCGATCGTTATATTCTCGATTCCGGAAAAACAGACGATGTCGCCGACCGTGGCGTTCGTAACGGGAACGCGCTTCATTCCGTCGAACTGGTAAATATTTATTACCTTTGAGCGGTAGGGTTCTTTTTTATTGTTATAATCGCAGACCATAACGTCCTGCCCCTGAGACAAAACGCCGCGTTCGATCCTGCCTATGGCTATTCTTCCGACGTAATCGTTATAGTCGATTGAGGAAACGAGCACCTGAAGCTCGCCGCTTTCATCGCCCTCCGGGGCCGGGATATAGTCAAGAATGGTATCGAACAAAACGGAAAGGTCTTTGCCTTCCTCATCCTTTTTAAGAGACGCGGTACCCTCTCTGCCGGAACAGTAGATAACCGGGCTGTAAAGCTGCTCCTCGGTTGCGTCGAGGTCGAGAAGAAGCTCGAGAATCTCTTCGTTGACCTCGTCGATACGGGAATCGGGACGGTCGATTTTATTTATGAGGATGATAATCCGGTGCTTCAGATCAAGCGCCTTCTGCAGGACGAAACGCGTCTGGGGCATGGGCCCTTCGGCCGCGTCCACAAGCAGGATTACGCCGTTTACCATTTTAAGTATCCGTTCGACTTCTCCGCCGAAATCGGCATGGCCCGGGGTGTCTACCAGATTGATTTTTACATCCTTATAATGCACGGCGGCATTCTTCGACAATATGGTTATTCCGCGCTCGCGTTCAAGGTCGTTTGTATCCATTGCGCGCTCCTCGACAACCTGATTTGCGCGGAATACGCCGCCCTGTTTCATAAGTTCGTCGACCAGCGTGGTTTTTCCGTGGTCTACATGCGCTATAATCGCAATATTTCTTAAATCATTCCTTGTCAATTTATAAGCTCCTTAATTTATACGACTAAACTATAATTATAGCATAAAAAAATTAAATAACAAATCCCCCGTTTGGACTTAAAACCTGACCTGTTATAAAATCGGCTTTGTCGGACGCAAGAAAGTATATCGCGTTGGCAATGTCTGACGCGTTTCCAATGACGCCGAGGGGCGTTTCATCCTTTAGCCGCCCGACCGCGTATTCGTCAAGCCCGGAGTTCATTCCGGTAGCGACAACGCCGGGAGCAACGCAATTTACCTGAATTCCGGACGGTCCCAGTTCCTTGGCAAGCGCTTTTGTAAGTCCTATTACCGCCGCCTTGGCCGCCGAGTAATGTGTTTCGCAGGAGGCTCCGACCAGCCCCCAGATGGATGAAACATTAATTATTTTGCCTCGTTTTTGCCTTATCATAAACGGCAGAACCGCTTTTGAGCAAAGAAATACGCCTTTGACGTTTACCGCGAAAAGTTTGTCCCACTCGGCCTCGTCAATATCGCCGAAAAGGCATTGCCGGGCGATGCCCGCGTTATTTACGAGGACATCGATACGGCCGAAGCGCTCAAAAACCTCGTCCGTCATTTTTTTTACCTCGGCGGAGTCGGACACGTCTGCTTTAACAGCGAAAGCGTTATGGCCGCGGCTCTTCAGAAGCGTTTCGAGCTCCTCCGCTTTTTTTTTGCTGTTTAAATAATTTATCGCGACGCTCCAGCCGTTTTCGGCAAACAGCCTTGCGGTGCCGGCCCCGATGCCGCGGGACGCGCCGGTTATCAACACGGTTTTACCCATTATTTTTAGTTTTTCACCCCTTGCTCCGAATAGTATATGCGTTTTTTTATTATATTTCAATCGGTCATATGGTAGAATATCTCTGAAAGGGTGAGAATTTATGATATTTAAGGATATCGCGGTTATTAACGGCGAGTTTAAGGTTCTCGAAAACATGTGCGTCGGCGTTAAGGACGATAAAATAGCCTACATAGGCTCAAAAATGCCGGAATGGGACGACGCCGATATTTACGACGGGCGCGGGAAGCTTCTTCTAAGCGGCTTTTTTAACGCGCACGCCCACACCCCGATGACGCTTCTGCGCGGTTACGGCGAAAATCTTGCGCTTATGGACTGGCTCAATACGCGCATTTTTCCCTTCGAGGCGAAGCTTAACGGGAAGGATATTTATTACGCCATGCTGCTCGGAATAGCGGAATCGCTGAGGTTCGGAATCGTTTCGACAACGGACATGTATTTTTTCGGCGAGGATATGGCGAGGGCCGTTATCGAAAGCGGCGCCAAGAATAACCTAAGCCTCGGAATCACGAATTTCGGAGACGAGGATCTTTATGACCTTAAAAATTATAAGGAAGGGAAATCCCTTTTTGAGAATTATCACAACGCGGGCGGCGGGCGGCTGAAAATAGATATGTGCATGCACGCGGAGTACACCTCGAGCGAAAAGGTTGTAAAGCAGATGGCGGAGCACTGCAGAAGCCTTGGCGCCAATATGCATGTGCATATTTCGGAAACGCGGGAGGAGCACGAGGGCTGCAAGGCGCGGCACGGAGGGCTGACCCCCGCAGGTTATTTTGACAGTCTCGGGCTTTTTGACAGCAAAACGACTGCGGCCCACTGCATTTGGCTGGAGGATGACGACTTCAGGATTTTCAGTGAAAAGGGAGTGACGGCCGCGACCTGCCCGAAAAGCAATCTTAAGCTCGCGAGCGGGATATGCAATGTGCCGAGGCTCATCGAATCCGGGATAAACGTAGCTTTGGGAACGGACGGTGTTTCAAGCAACAACAACCTGAACATGCTTGAGGAAATGAAGTTTTTCGCGCTCATTCACAAAGAACAATGGAACGACCCGCGCATTATAACGCCCGAACAGACGCTTTACGCCGCTACCAAGGCGGGCGCTTTAAGCCAGGGGCGAGAGGACACGGGAAGCCTCAAAACCGGTATGAAAGCCGACCTTATCGCGGTAGATATAACCTCGCCTTATATGAAGCCTTCTCACAGCCTGCTTAATAATCTTATATACTCGGCTTCGGGAAGCGACGTCTCGCTTACGATGGCCGACGGGAAGGTGCTTTACAAAGACGGCGAATATAAAACGATAGATATTGAAAAAGTTATATTCGAAACGGAGAAATCAAAGGACAGGATTTTATCGGAGCTTGCCGAGATTAATTAAGCGTAAAAGCATTATGTTAAAAGCATCCGCCCGGAGGGCGGATGCTTTTTATTTGCTGCAGCAGAATGAGCTTTTTTAATGTTTATTTTTTATTAAGAAGAAGTTCACATTACGTTCACATATGGTGTATATAATTTAGGCCGAAAAAAGGATTTATTACGCATTGTTTTTTGTAGAAAGGATGTACCGAATGGACAGAAACAGGAGCTTTGACGTTAAAATCGCCGCAATACTTCTGGCTTTGAGCATATTGCTCATGTCGGCGCTCGGAATAACGGGGTGGTGTGTTTCCAGCCGGTTGATGAAAGAAGCGGGCGGCGGGAATTTAACCGCACATAAGACGTCTTTTACAAAAACAGCGTCGGACGCGGCAACTGTGTGCAACGGGTATATGACGGTTCCTCATATT
>JAUZPW010000249.1 GCA_030705725.1 Bacillota bacterium | reverse complement strand
GTATATCACGATAAAAAACCTGTATGGGGAACGCGGGGGAGTTAAAAAAGCGAAAAGCAGCGAAAGCGCGGCTATCCCCGCCATGCTCATAACGCGGACGGCAATAAAATCTTCCGGCGGCATTTTTATGCCGGCCATTTTTATTTTCTTGAGGATTCCCGAGTTTTCCTTCCCATTTTTCGGAAGCAGGCGTGAAAAGAATTTGACAAACCGCGAAAGGACGGGCCTCAAAAAGCGCTGCGGGAGGGGAATATTCAGCTCCTCGTCGATCTCCCTGCGCTTTCCTTTTATCTGCCCGATGCGCCTTGCCTTGTCGTCCAGTCCTTTGCCGTAGTCGTAAAGAAACGCCGCGGTCAAAGAGAACGACAGCAGCATTGATGAAATGATAAGAAAAGTCATAATCAGCCTTTCTAATATTTAATGCTTACGATTTTTCTGACGGTAAGGAATCCGGCCGTCTCCAAAGCTCCCGAAACGCAGAGCAGCATGATCCCGATCCTTGTCTTAAAAAACATCATTATGTAAGAAGGGTTTAGCAGCATTAAAAGAAAAAAGATAATCACCGGCATAAGCCCGATAACCATGCCCGAGGTTCTCCCCGACGCGGTAAGAACCTTTACGCTCGTTTTAAGCTTGATCCTCTCCCGGATAGTGTCCGATATGCCGTCCAGTATCTCGGAAAGGTTCCCCCCGATCTGGCGCTGTATCAGCACCGCCGCCGCGATAAGCATAAAGTCCTTGCTTTTGAGCCTGTCCACCATGTTTTCAAGCGCTTTTTCGAGCGTAACGCCAAGCTCCACTTCTTTTGAAAGCCTGCCGAACTCCTTTGAAACGGGCTCCGGCATATCCCTCGCTATACTGTTCACCGCCTGCTGAAACGAAAGCCCGGTTCTGAGACAGTTCCCGATAATAATAAGCGCGTCGCTTAACTGCTGTTCAAACAGGGCCAGCCTTTTCGCCTTCGCCCTTTCGACAAACATCAAAGGAAGCGAGGCGCCCGCCGCAAAAAGAGCCGCGCAAACCGGAAGCTGCGCGTTTAGCAGCCTCGCCACTATAATCGGCAGAATCGCGCATGCAGCCCAGATATAAAGAAATTCCTCCGCGCGAAGTTTGATTCCGGCGACGGAAAGCGAAACCGAGAGCCTGTCCGGCAGGCTTCCCGCAAAAGTGGGCCTTAATTTACCCGCTGTTTTGGCGTTCCTGCGTTTAATCAGCCTCGCTTTTTCGGGCGCCCTGCCTGAAAAGAGATTTTTAATCCTTCTTTCCATAAAGAGGGCGTCTCTTTTGGCATGGCTGAGCGCCGCCGCGGCCGCGCAAAACGTAAAAGCCGAGAACAGAAAACTAAGTAAAAGCTGCATAACCGCTCCCCCCAAACTCAGTCCCTGAACCAGTCGTCGCTTACATGTACCCCGTTGTTTCTGAGCTTGTCCACGCATTTCGGCCTGACTCCGCTGCATTTAAACCTTGTTTTCAGCTTTTCGGCGCCTTCCTGCTGCCCCTGCCGTTCGCAGATAAAAATATCCTGCAGCGTTATAACGTCGTTTTCCATATTGAGAACCTCCGTAATGTTGGTTATTTTCCGGCTTCCGTCTCTCATCCTCGACTGCTGCACGATAAGGTCGATGGCGGACGAAACCTGCTCCCGTATCGCCCTGACGGGCAGCTCCATCCCCGACATCAGCACCATTGTCTCAATTCTCGAAAGCGTGTCCCTCGGCGAATTTGCGTGAACGGTCGTAAGCGAGCCGTCATGGCCCGTGTTCATCGCCTGCAGCATATCAAGCGTTTCTCCCGAGCGCACCTCGCCGACAATGATCCTGTCCGGTCTCATTCTGAGCGAGTTGCGCACAAGGTCACGGATCGTTATCTGCCCCCTGCCCTCGAGGTTTGCCGTTCTGCTTTCGAGCGTAATAACATGCTTTTGCCTGAGCTGCAGCTCCGCCGCGTCCTCAATCGTGATAATCCTTTCGTTTTCCGGTATGCAGGCCGACAGCACGTTCAAGAGCGTCGTTTTTCCGCTGCCCGTGCCTCCCGAAACGATGATGTTCAGTTTGCCCCTGACGCAGGCCTCGAGAAAGCTGAGCATTTTGGCCGAAGCCGACCCGAAAGAGAGAAGATCCAACGCCGTAATGGGCGTTTTTGAAAATTTCCTGATCGTGATCGCGGGGCCTATAAGCGACAGCGGCGGGATTATTATGTTTACGCGGGAGCCGTCTTTAAGCCTCGCGTCGACCATCGGGCTCGCCTCGTCTATATGCCGGCCGAGCGAAGAGACTATCCTGTCGATAATGTTCATCTCGTGCTCGGTATCCCTGAAGCAGACGTCCGTCAGCTCTATTTTCCCCTTTTTCTCAACGTATATCTGGAAAGGGCCGTTAACCATGATTTCCGTAATGTCGGCGTCGTCTAAAAGCGTCTCGAGCGGGCCGTAGCCCGTCACGTCGTTATAAAGCTCCGAGGCGATTTTTATGCGCTCGCCGCGGCCCACGTCTGCCCCGAAAGCGTCCATTACCTCGCCGATAACCGCCCTGACGGTCTCCGGGCCGCTTTCGGCGGTGCGCTTTTCGAGCGTCTCGATTACTTCCTTGTGTATTCTGGTTTTTATATCGCGGTAAACGTCTGTTTTCGCCTGTATTTTCTCGGGGGTGTCGGCGTCGGCCCTCACTGCCGCTTTTTGCTTTTCCATTCTTTCGAGAAGAGACATAAAAAGCTCCTTTTTAAGCCCTAAAAGCTCTTCGCGACCGTAAGGCCTATTTCGGCGATTTCCCGCGAGATTCCGGCCCTCGGCGCGTGCGCTACAAGCGGCGTCCCCTTGTTAAGCGCGGCGGTCGCCGTTTTCCAGTCGTTTGAAACCTTATATTTAATGGGGCGGTCAAGAATATTCTGGGCGTCCTTTAGGGAGATCATGCCGCCGGAGTCGTTGCGGTTTATAAGTATGTCGATCTTTTCCTTTTGCTCCAGGGAATCGAGCACGTCCATGCTTATTTTCGCGTTTCTGAGCGACGATATGTCCGGCGAAACGATAAGCAGCAGCTTGTCCGAGTTCTCAATGGCTACAATGGTCGTGTCGTTGAAGACCGGGGGCGTGTCGATTATTATATAATCGTAATAGGGCCTTAAAGTGTTGATTATTTTTTCAATGTGCTCGCCTTTTATCATCTCCGAAAACTCGGGGCTTTTCGGCGCGCAGAGAACGCTTACTCCCGAAGAATGTAT
>JAUZPW010000248.1 GCA_030705725.1 Bacillota bacterium | reverse complement strand
CGTCCTTGCCGTCCAACGGATACATCTCACAGAGGATGGAGAAGGGCCGATGCAGACAAGAATTTTTGTGCTGGCCATTTTCTCAGCCATTTCCAGTTCGCTTTGGTTTCCGTGGCTTATCCGATCGGCTGCCTTTCGCATGGCTATTTCCCGCAAAAGCCTAAGGTTTTCCCTTGTAAAAAAATTATTTAAAGCTGTTTCCGCTCTTTCGGGACGGTATATTTTGCCATTTTCAAAGCGCCAAAGAAGCTCATCAGGCTCAATATCTATAAGCTTCACCATGTCGGCGCTCTCAAAAACATAATCGGGCACGGTTTCCCGAACCTGAATTTTTGTTATATCCTGCATCACGTCGTTCAGGCTTTCGATATGCTGCACATTTACCGTCGTGCTGACGTCGATTCCCGCTTTGAGGAGTTCTTCAATATCCTGATACCTTTTTCTGTTTCGTACTCCCTCGGCGTTAGTGTGAGCGAGTTCGTCGACCAGAATAAGCTCGGGCTTTCGTAAAAGCGCCGCGTCCAGGTCAAATTCCTTGAGCCGGATGTTTTTATACTGTACTGTTTTAGGAAGCAGGGAAGGCAAACCTTCCAGCAGCCGCATAGTCTCCGGCCGGGTATGCGGTTCCACGTACCCGACCACGACATCAACACCGTTTTTCATTTGCTCCCTTGCATCGTCAAGCATGGCATAGGTTTTGCCCACGCCTGCCGCGTAGCCGAAAAATATCTTCAGCTTTCCTTCCCTTTTCCCCTCGCCCAATTGGATGCTTTGAAGCAAAAG
This sequence comes from Bacillota bacterium, assembly GCA_030705725.1. GTDB lineage: Bacteria > Bacillota > Clostridia > Oscillospirales > Butyricicoccaceae > UBA6114. Next base: position 2,454 of record JAUZPW010000248.1, on the reverse strand, counting down.
GTCGGGATTTGGCCGCCCGTCATAGCCGTCCTCCATGATAATCACCCCAGTATCCTAAATACGCCGTTTTTATTTATCACAGCAAGCCGTCAAGGGCCAGATTTACTTTCAGCACATTTACGGCCTTTTCGCCCCAAATACCGAGAAATTTTCCGGTCGTATATTTGTCTATGATTTTTCTTACCGTGTCGTCTTTTATACCGCGAGCTTTCGCAATCCTCCCGACCTGATATTCCGCCGCCTCCGGCGAAATGTGCGGGTCAGCCCCGCTGCCCGACGCCGTAACGAGATCCATCGGTATGTCGGCTTTGTTTTCCGGGTCAAATTGACGCCACCATTTAATGCGCTCCTGCACCAGCTTTTCCTGCTCCCGGCTTACGGGAGATAGGTTCGAGACGCCGGACGGCCTTCCGACCAGATATTCCGGTTTTGTAAATTTCTGAGCGATCAGAGAGGAACCGTATGATTTTACAGTTCCATCCTTGAGCTTAACCCTGATTATACTACCGTTTGCCTTAGAAGGGAAAAAACTTTGCGCAGCTGCAGTTACAATGCCCGGATATATCACCCCGCAAAGCAGCGTAAGGATCAAAAAGAATAAAAGCGGCGGCCTCATAGATTTCATTATTTTTTTCATTTGTTCATTCACCTCATGCGACGCCGCATACGGTCAAAAGCATATCAAGCAGCTTAATCGCGGCGAACGGCGCTATAATGCCTCCAAGACCGTATATTTGCAAATTTCTTTTGAGAAGATTCCCCGCCGATGTTTCACGGTATTTAACGCCTTTAAGCGCCAGCGGGATAAGCGCGACGATAATCAGTGCGTTGTAAATCAGAGCGGACAGTATTGCGCTTGCCGCGCTTGAGAGCCTCATGAAATTGAGGGCGTCAAGCTGAGGATAGATTCCAAAGAAAATGACCGGCAGGATAGCGAAATACTTGGCAATATCGTTTGCGACGCTAAAGGTGGTGAGTGATCCCCTCGTCATCAACAGCTGTTTTCCGATCCGGACTATATCGATAAGCTTTGTTGGGCTTGAATCCAGATCGACCATGTTTCCGGCTTCCTTTGCCGCCTGCGTACCCGTGTTCATAGCCACCGCGACGTCGGCCTGGGCAAGCGCGGGGGCGTCATTTGTGCCGTCGCCCGTCATTGCTACTAGATGGCCTTTCGCCTGATAATCACGGATAAGCCTCAGCTTCGCTTCCGGCGTGGCCTCCGCTAAAAAATCATCAACCCCGGCCTCCGCCGCAATTGCCGCCGCCGTCATCGGATTGTCGCCGGTTATCATTATCGTCTTAATGCCCATTTTCCGGAGATCGCTGAACCGTTCCCTGACTCCTTTTTTTACGATATCTTTCAGGTAAACAACACCGAGCACGGTTCCGTTTTTAGCTACAACAAGCGGAGTTCCGCCCTGCTTTGCGACGTTCTTTACAATGCTGTCGCATTCTTCCGGGTAGCTCCCGCCCTTTTCAAGCACGTATGCCTTGACGGCTTCGGCGGCGCCCTTGCGTATCTCGTTGCCGTGGTAATCGATGCCGCTCATCCTGGTTTTCGCCGTGAACGGCACAAAAGAGGCGTCAAGCTTCAAAATGTCGCGGCCTCTTAAGCTGAAGCGTTCCTTCGCAAGAATTACAATGCTTCTGCCCTCGGGAGTCTCGTCCGCGAGCGAGGACAGTTGTGACGCGTCGGCAAGCTCCCGCTCGGTAACGCCGTTAACCGGGATGAATTCGCTTGCCTGCCTGTTTCCAAGCGTGATCGTGCCTGTTTTGTCAAGCAGGAGCACGTCGACGTCGCCCGCAGCCTCAATGGCTCTCCCGCTCATGGCAAGGACGTTGGCCCGATTTAGCCTGCTCATCCCCGCGATACCAATTGAAGATAAAAGCGCGCCTATTGTTGTCGGCGCCAGGCAGACAAGCAGCGCGATCACGTTCGTAAGGGATATGGCACGGCCCGCCCCGGCCTGTTTGCTGGCGAAATCCGAGAACGGGAGCAGCGTTGCCGTGACGACGAGAAAAATTATTGTAAGCGTCACCAGAAGGATTTGCAAAGCGATTTCGTTAGGCGTTTTCTTTCTGGAGGCGCCCTCCACCATGGTTATCATCCTGTCGAGAAAGCTCCCGCCCGGTTCGGAGGTTACTCTTATGATCAGGCTGTCCGAGACAAGCGTTGTGCCGCCGGTAACCGCGCTGCGGTCGCCACCGGATTCGCGGATGACCGGAGCTGATTCGCCGGTGATGGCGCTCTCGTCCACCGACGCTGCCCCGTCGATTACCTCCCCGTCCATCGGAATCTGCTCCCCTGCAACGACATATACGATGTCGCCCTTTTTTAAGGTGTTAGAAAGCACCTCGTCATAGTCGTCGATGCTGTATTCGGATTTTAGCTTTCTGGTTTTAACGTCTCTGCGTGATTTTCTGAGTGTATCCGCCTGAGCGCGGCCTCTG
>JAUZPW010000247.1 GCA_030705725.1 Bacillota bacterium | reverse complement strand
GTTTTATGGGATTTGTATAGCTTTTTCCGGATCGGCTTTCAGATACTCGCCTTCCTTCATGGAAATATGGCCTGATTCATATGGCTTTCCGTTTATTGTGACAATTACTTTATCTGTATTGTAATATTTGCCGAAGGTGTCTGAAATGCTTTGAAGTACCATGGATTCAGTGCCTGAACCCGTGTTTAAGTCCTTCACGGCCGAGCTGTAAAAATCAACGTGAACGATATTTTTTTCATCAAGGTATATATTGTTTATTTTGACGCTTTCGGGGATTACGATATGAAGATCGCTGTTAATTACCTGTTTATAAGCTGCGCCAAGTACATCGGATGCATTATCGTTAGTCTTAAAGCTTACTTTTAGATCTTTAATATATATTTTCCCGTTTTTTATATTCGGATAGAAAAAGCTTATATTTTGCTCGAGCGATACATTCTCTTCGATTTTTTTAAGCGACGAGCTGACTTCCGTTGCCCCTGAGGAAAAAACGGTTTTTACCAGGCCGGTGTTCTTTGCGTAATAATCCGCGGTTTTGCCGTTTTGATTCTCAGTTTCAACCTTTATAGCTTTATAGTTTCCGGATGGGGTTTCGACGGGCGCCTCAATATCGGTAATGGTACGGCGTGAACCGTCGGAAAGAGTCCACGTCGTGCCTTCTTCGAGCGGCTCCATTAAAAGAATTTCAGCTTTTTCATTTTCCTTATCGGTAAGGTTCTCACGGTAGTAAGCCTCAGACCTCCTATACACCTCTGAGAGCTTTCCGCCCTCAAGTTTCAGCACGCTTAATGTCTCTGTGCCGCCGTTATTTATTCTCTGCTGAATTTTATTGTCGGTTGTGTAATCAATAGTCACAGTAAACGATGCGTATTCGTTTCCGACGCCTTCAAAGGTTGATTTCAGGTTTTCCCTGAAGGGAAAATAATCCTGGATCGACAAAACCTGCGCTTTGCCGTCTTCATCGTTATTTTTATCCGCGTTTCTTTTGCATCCGAAAAAATTAATAAATATAACCGCGGAAAAAAGAAAAGCCAAACCCTTTTTCATAAAACACCGCCTTAAAATTCCTTGCAATTAGGATGTTCAGTTAGCTTTGGATAAATTCATAATTCCAACGCAAAAAAAGAATATTATACTTAAAGGAAGAAAGATATGGAAAACGTCTTAAGCCGTGCGTCAAAGCTCAGCGATCAGATTATTTCGTGGAGAAGGGAGCTTCATAAAATCCCGGAAGTGGGACTGCTTCTCCCCAAGACTGCCGGGTATGTCACGGAAGTTCTTAAGGGCTTGGGAATACCGTATGTAACATATCCGTCATATTCTGGCCTTGCGGCGATTATCGAAGGGAAAAAAGCAAAACCGCAGTGTAAAACCGTGGCGCTCAGAGCGGATATGGATGCGCTTCCGATTAAGGAGCTTACGGACGTGCCGTTTAAGTCTGATAACGGGAATATGCACGCATGCGGCCACGACGCGCACACGGCGATGCTGCTGGGCGCTGCAAAGCTTTTATCCGAGATGAAGGATGAGCTCACGGGAAACGTCAAGCTGATTTTCGAGCCGGGCGAGGAAACCACCGGCGGGGCGCTTCCGATGATCGAGGACGGGGTTCTTGATAATCCCAAGGTCGGCCTTATACTGGGCCAGCATGCAGGCTATTTGGCTCCCGGACTGCCGAAAGGGCACTTCGGATTCTACCCGGGTGATTTCATGGCTTCCTGCGACAGCTTTGTTATAACGGTGCGGGGAAAAGGCTGCCATGGCGCGGCGCCCGCGGAGGGGGTCGACCCTGTGGTCATATCCGCCGCGATTATAACGGCCCTGCAGACTCTTGTCAGCCGCGAAATAAACGGCACCGATTCGGCGGTTTTAACAATAGGCGCGATACACGGCGGAGAAGTATATAATATTATACCTGAAACTGTAGAGATGAGGGGTGCTTTCCGCTGCCTGAGCGAGGAAATGCGCGCATATTTTGAAAAGCGGGTAAATGAAATCTGCAAAGGAATCTCCGAAACCATGCGGGCCAGCTGCACATTTGATTTTGAGCCAGGGTTCCCGGTAACCACTAACGATCCTACTGTGACGGAATTTGTTATGAAAATAGCGGAGAGAATGTTCGGTGAAAATAGAATCCACTTAATAAAGAAGCCCCTTATGGGCAGCGAGGATATGTCTTATTTCCTGAACAAGTGCCCCGGGTGCTATTGGGTATTGTCAAATCTGGCGGACGGATCCGAAATGTACTCTAACCACAGTCCTTATTTTAAGCTCGACGAATCGTGTCTGCATACCGGAACGGCGCTTATGGTCGAGGCTGCGGTCGAATGGCTGAACCGCAGCGAAAACAGGGGTTAGACTGTTTTTTGCAATGATATTCAAAATATTCTATAAGGGCGCGTTTTAGTTGACGCGCCTTAATTTTTTCCTTTATGTGTATATTTGCTAAAAAAAGAAGGATAATAACTTTGAAAAAGCAAGAAAGGAGTTTTGTTTTATGTCACAGTTAAATGAACTGGAATTACAGCATTTAAGGCACCTTATCGGGACGCACGACACGGCGTTTCAGAAGCTCCAGACCTACGCGCAGCAGTGCACCGACCCGCAGGTTAAGACATATTTTGAAAAATCTGCGCAGGACGCTCAAAAAACAAAACAGCAGCTTATTTCATTTTTAAGTTAGGAGGGGTAAAATGCAGGATAAGATTATGGTCAATGATATATTGTCTTCTTACAAGAGCAGCCTTACAACTTATGCAAGCGTTATTTCGGAATGCGCCAATCCGAACCTCAGATCTACGATCCAGCAAATCAGAAATAATTGCGAAGCATCTCAGTACGAGCTTTTTAAGCTTGCACAGACAAAAGGATTCTATCAGCCGGCCAACATGGCCCCCGACAATGAGGTCAGCCAGGTTAAAACTCAGATAGGCGGCTGATTAAAATAAATTCAATACTAACGGAAATTTTCGTTAATCAAAAAGAGGGGCATTGAGCCCCTCTTTGTTTTATGCCGTAACGATTTTGCTTTCGGCCTGCAAGCCGAGTTTTTCAACTGCCTGCTCGCGCATTTTGTATTTGAGTATTTTGCCGGCGGCGTTTTGAGGAAAATCTGATATGAAATCTATATAGCGCGGGGTTTTATGCTTTGCCATATGCGAGCGTATGTATTCTTTAAGCTCGTCGGCCGTCAGCGCAGCGCCCTCCTTAAGGATCACGCAGGCCATTATCTCCTCGCCGTACTGCTTATCGGGCACGCCGATTACCTGAACGTCCTTGACCTGAGGGTG
>JAUZPW010000246.1 GCA_030705725.1 Bacillota bacterium | reverse complement strand
GAGGAAAAATACCATTGAAAAAACGGATTATCTGTATACTACTCATATTCTGTGTCATCAGTTCAATTTCAGCTCCGGTTTTTGCTCTCGGAACGGGAAGCGACGGGGCTATGAAGATCAGCGAAGAGGGAGTACGGTTTATTGAGGGATTCGAAGGCTTTTCAAAATATGAATATGCCGATTCAACCAGGTGGTATATAGGCTACGGCACAAGCTGCTCTAAGGGAGACTATCCCGACGGTATTTCGGAGGAAGACGCCGGGAACCTGCTCTTAAAAGCGCTGCAGCAATATGAAGATTCCGTGAACGGTTTTCTATCTAAATATAATATACCTGCAACGCAGTGCCAGTTTGACGCCCTTGTCAGTTTTACATACAATCTGGGGACGGGCTGGATGGACCCGTCAAATCGGATTACCGGTTGTCTTATAAACGGAGTAAAGAATTACACGGATTTGGATATCGTAAACGCCTTTGGAATCTGGTGCCATTCCGAAGGAAACATAAGCGATCTTCTGGTTAAGCGACGCATGGCCGAAGCAAAGCTTTTTCTTTACGGCGACTATGGAAGCTCAAGCTCCAATGATTACAGCTATCTCTCCTTTGACGCTGACGGCGGCAGCACCGATTACAGTATGGTGTTTTTTGAACAGGGCAAGCCTTACGGGAAGCTTCCCGAGGCAAAGAAAGACGGATATACGTTTGCCGGATGGAGTACGGACGCCGGTAAAAAAATCAGCACCGAAGATACAGCCGGAGAGGACATGCCGGTGTTTGCGCAATGGGACGCCGACGGGGGAACCCCTGTAAGCAGCCGTTTCAGCGACGTAACGGAAAAGGACTGGTTTTATTCTTATGTGACGGGGTTAAGCGACAACGGCGTAATCGCCGGCTATCCCGACGGCACATTCAGGGCGAATAATTCAGTAAGCTGCGGAGAAGCGCTGAAACTTATTCTGCTTGCCGCCGGATACAGTCAGCAGAAACCTACAGGCAGCCATTGGGCAAGCGGGTACCTGAATTTTGCAATCAATAAAGGTTTAGTCGGCGTAAAAGACATTTCTGATTTGAACTGTGCAGCAACCAGGCTTCTGATTGCAAAAATCGCCGAAAAGGCGCTTAAGCTCCCCGCGGCAGATATAAACACCCCGTTTGCCGACACTTCAGACGGTTACGTTCTTTCACTTTATAAGGCAGGCATTATTGAAGGAAGCAAAAATGACTCCGGCGCTCTTTTATATAAACCGGGAAACGGCATAATACGCGCTGAAATAAGCGCTATTATATGGCGGATAAAGAACGCGGAAACCGAGACGGCAAAAACGCCGCAAATTCAGTATGGGTCATACAGCGTGGACGTTTTGCAGAACGTGCCTGTCGCTTCCTATGATTCGGGCTGTTTTCACATGATCGGCGGGGTTATGAAGTACGACTCACCGGAAATTGAAACTTGTAACGGCATCGACGTATCTGAGCATCAGGGAAAAATCGACTGGAGGAAGGTCAGGGCGTCAGGTGTGGAATTTGCCATCATTCGGCTTGGTTACCGGGGCTATACCGAGGGAGGCATATATGAAGACCGCAATTTTGAAACCAATATAAAGGGCGCACAGGAAGCGGGACTTAAGGTAGGCGTCTATTTTTTCTCTCAGGCAATTACGGTTAAGGAAGCGCAGGAGGAGGCCGATTTTGTTTTGGCCCGCGTTAAAGGTTACGACATTTCTTTCCCCGTTGTATTTGACTGGGAACCGCTCGGCAAAACTTCAGCCCGCACATACGGACTTGACACCGACACCCTGTGCGGGTGCGCCGATACGTTCTGCTCTGAAATGGCTGACGCCGGCTACAAACCGATGATTTATTTTAATTCCTATGCAGGTTATATCAAATATGACTTGAGCCGCGTGTTGAAATACGAATTTTGGTTTGCTCAGTATTCCGCAACGCCGTCTTTCTATTATGATTACCAGATGTGGCAGTACACCTCGAGCGGAAAAGTCGACGGGATAACCGGTAATGTCGACATGAATATTTATTTTTCAGGGAAAAGTTCGCCTGCCAGGGACTTATAAGCCACACTACGAAACTGGACGGCATACCATCCTTAAAATTTGTTTTGATGCAGGCTGTCGAAAGAATGTCGAGTTTTTCGACAGCCTCAATAAAAACCTGACATAAGCTGTCAGGTTTTTATGATATAATGCGGCTGTGAGGTGAGCGCATGAAAAACGGCCGTCTTTTCAGAATCCTTTATATTCTGCTTGAAAGGCAAAACGTCACCGCCCCGGAGCTGGCGCGGCTGCTGGAGGTATCGGTGCGTACCGTATACCGGGATGTCGAGGCGCTGTCGATGGCGGGCGTGCCTATCTGCGCCTCGGCAGGTAAGGGCGGCGGTATTTCCCTTATGTCAGGCTACACCTTCGACAAGGCGCTGCTGTCAGACGACGAGCAAAACCAAATTCTTTTTGCCATCCAGAGCCTGCAGGCCGCCGATCAGAATGTCGACGGGCTGCTAAAAAAGCTGGGAGGAGCGTTTCAAAAAGCCGACACCAACTGGATTGAGGTAGACTTCTCTCGCTGGGGTATGCACCGTACCGATAACCGGAAGTTCGAGCAGCTTAGAAAAGCCATTTTGGAAAAACGCATTCTCCATATTAAATACTGCGGTACTTCCGGGCTTATCTCGGAACGTGACGTCAAGCCTTTAAGGCTGGTGTTCAAGGACAAGCATTGGTATTTGCAAGCCTTCTGCATGCAGGCCGAAGCCTTTCGGGTATTTAAGATAAGCCGTATTACAGAGCTTTCGCTTTATGACGTTACATTTGCCGACAGCTTTAGGGATATACCGTCTCTCGACAGCGACGGGCCTCCGATGTTTTCCGGAACCCCGTTAAGGCTCAGGTTCCCTTCCTCAATGGCTTTCCGCGTCTATGACGAGTTCGACCGCGAGAGTATAGAACCTCAGCCGGACGGCAGACTTTGCGTCAGCGTAGAGTTTCCTTTAGACGGCTGGGTTATAAGCTATCTGCTAACCTTCGGTACGGAAATTGAAATTCTGGAGCCGCTTTATATAAGAGAACAAATTGCGGACTATGCAAAAAAAATTTATGACCATCACAAAACATGACAGACAGCTGTCAGGTTATACCCGATAAACTAAGTTTACTGCGGGACGAAAACCGGATATGAAAACTTAGGAGGAATAACGATGGAAGAAAAATACTGCCAGAGCTGCGGAATGCCGATGGGGTGCACAGACGAGCTGTACGGCACGGAAAAGGGCGGCGGAAAAAGCCGCGATT